>JAEUUB010000854.1 GCA_016787745.1 Cyclobacteriaceae bacterium | reverse complement strand
AAAGAAGTTTACCTGTTAAGTAAAACTTTCGATGGCGGGGCTCAAGGCCAGCAGGAATTCAAGATCATGAAGTTTACGGTGAATCAACAAGTGAGTGATTCGTTCTCTACACCCTCTCAACTTTCTGTGGTCACACCGCTGACAGAAGCTTCGGCATCCAAAACACGCTCGATGAAAATCAAAGGAATGATGGAAGGGATGAATATGAATGGTGGGGGTATGGGAAGCGGTATGCACACCATTAACGACAAAATCTATGATCTCAACCGGATTGACGAAACGATTGATGCAGGTGCAACTGAAATCTGGGATTTTGATAACTCCGAAGGTGATGAAATTCACCCCATGCACATCCATGGCGTTCAATTTCAAATCCTATCCAGGACAGGAGGCAGAGGCGCACTGATTGCTTCGGAAAGAGGTTGGAAAGATACTGTACTCGTGATGCCCCGGGAAAAAATAAGAATCATCATGACATTCCCCCAAGATAAGGGAGTGTACGTATTTCACTGCCACAACCTTGAGCATGAAGATGATGGCATGATGTTGAATTATGAAATTGTTTAATGAATTAAACCCATTTGCCAATGAAAAATAGCATAATAATTACGAGTCTGATTCTCCTTGCAGGTTCGGCAGTTGCTCAGCACGATCATGGTGCGGGGCATACTAACGCGCCTACACACAGTAAAAAAGAAACTGCCCACTCGCACCGCGCAGTGCCAGAATTTCAAATGCAACTCCGTGAAGTATTTGCTGCCTCTTTACAGCTAAAAGATGCACTTATATTATCGGATGCCGCAAAGGCTGCAGAATCTGTACCCCAAATTCGGGTCGCACTATCGAAAGTCGACTTGGCTTTGCTTAAAGATGAAGCACTTATGGACTGGATGGGTTCTCTGAAGATACTCAATGAGAATCTTGAACGGATCGGAAGTTCAACTGATCTGACAATACAGCGCCAGGCATTTTCTTCTTTTAGTAATGCACTATACAAGAGTTTGAAAGAATTTGGTGCCGGGGGCATCATGGTTTACTACATGCAATGCCCAATGGCAAACAATAATGCAGGAGCGTATTGGCTAAGCGATACCAAAGAAATACGCAATCCCTATTTGGGTAACGAAATGCTAACCTGTGGTAAAGTGAAAGAGACCATTCAATAGTACAAGTTCCAGCATCAAACAACCAAATCTAAATCTTATGAAAACGTTAAGCATAATCATTTTTCTTGCAACGATCACCTTTTCAGTTCAAGGTCAGAAACCCAATGCTGACGATGTAACCACCGTTATCACAACGCTGGAGGCATACAAGAAAGCCATTGAAAAACTTGATACAA
>JAEUUB010000850.1 GCA_016787745.1 Cyclobacteriaceae bacterium | reverse complement strand
GCTCTTTGCCACTCAGGCAGGGGGAGACCCGATAAAAAAAGCTGAATCGATAAAAGAAATTGTAACCAGCATTGCTCAAATCCCCGATCCGGTTAAGCGTTCGGTGTATATCCAGGAAACAAGTTCGTTATTAAAAATAGCGGAGAACGTTTTGCTTTCTGAACTGAATAAGGTTCTTATTAAGGAAAGAAGAAAAACACAAACGGATAGAACACGCGATCCCGAAGAGTCACCCATTGAAACCATCCCTGAAAGTAAAGAGCCTTTAAAAATTGATGCGCAGGGAATGGTTGAGCTACAAGAAAGAGAAACGATCCGCTTGCTTTTGAACTTTGCCGAAAAGGAAGTGGATGAGAATACACTTTCCGATTTCTTCATTCGTGAGTTGGATGATGTGACTTTGACGAATCCTGTTTACAGCAAAATCTATGAAGACTTTAAAACCGGGGTAAGCAAAGGGAAAATCCCAAATAGTGATTATTTTATTCAACATGGCAGCGAGGAAGTTAAGCGTACCGTAACGGATTTGATTACCATGCGGTATGACACCAGTAAACATTGGGGGGATAAATATAAAATTCATTTTCCTAAGGACGATCAGTTGGTGAATGAATTGGCATTATCAAATGTGCTTCGTTTAAAATTCCGGTTTGTTCAGAAACTGATGGAGGATAATCTTCAAAAAGTGAAGCGAGCAGAAAATTCAGGCAGCTGGGAAGATTTAGACCAGGCGTTGCTGGCTCAGGCGGGATTAAAGGAAGCAGAACAAGGCTTGGCCAAAATGTTAGGTATTGTAATTGCCCGATAGGAACAAGACTTGCCTTGCTCTTGTTAAAGAAGTTGAACTATATAAAAAATGAGTGATAAAATTAAGATTGATTCGATTGAAGATGCCATCCATGAGATAAAGCATGGACGGGTGATTATTGTGGTGGATGATGAAGACCGCGAGAATGAAGGGGACTTTATTTGTGCGGCCGAATCGATTACGCCTGAAATTGTAAACTTTATGGCCACCCACGGACGCGGCCTTATTTGTGCACCTCTTGCCGAAGATCGCTGTGAAGAATTGAACCTGGATTTGATGGTAGGAAAAAATACGGCCGCCTTCGAAACTCCTTTTACTGTATCGGTCGACTTAATAGGGCATGGATGCACCACAGGCATTTCTGCGCACGATCGGTTTAAGACAATCAAAGCCTTGGTGGACCCCGAAACGAAACCCGAAGAGTTGGGTAAACCCGGTCACATTTTTCCACTCAAAGCAAAGAAAGAAGGAGTGCTAAGACGATCGGGACATACGGAAGCAGCCATTGACTTTGCACGGCTTGCAGGCTTTCGGCCAGCCGGGGTTCTGGTGGAAATCATGAACGAAGACGGATCAATGGCCAGGCTCGCGGATTTACGCAAAGTGGCCGATCGATTTGGTCTGAAATTGGTGACTATAAAAGATCTGATCGCATACCGAATGAAAGTAGAATCGCAGATACGCAAACAGATAACAGTGGATATGCCCACAGCCTATGGCGACTTTAAATTGGTAGCGTATGAGCAAATCAATACCACCGAAGTTCACATGGCGTTGGTAAAGGGAACATGGGCGGAAAATGAGCCGGTGATGGTTCGGGTTCACTCATCGTGTGTAACAGGCGACATCTTTGGCTCATGCCGATGCGATTGTGGCACGCAATTGCACCATGCCATGACCATGGTGGAGAAAGAGGGCA
>JAEUUB010000846.1 GCA_016787745.1 Cyclobacteriaceae bacterium | reverse complement strand
TTATCATCTCTTTAAGGAATCAGATGAGAAAATTCCAACTTCTATTGTATCGGATTCTTTGCGGCAGGTGATTGCTCTGGGTACTAAATTCTGGATTCCATTTTATAAGAATGGACTGTATGGATTTATGGATCAGGATGGGGAAGAAGTTTTACCGCCCCGTTTCGAGGAAATAGAAGAAGAGTATAAGTGCGGAGCGGTTAAAAATGATATTCTTGTTTTTAAAGCAGGAGCTTTTAGCCGGAATGGCGCTAAGCTTTTGGATGCCGGCACCGAAGTAATCCCAATTGGTTGGGGTTTTTTAATATCCGAACAGGAACGATGTAAACAACTGATACATAAATCGGGAGCAATTATCATTTCTGCTTGTTACGATGATTTTAAAGTTGTAGGGAATAATTTCATTGCGGCAAAAAAGGCCAACCTGTGGAGCCTGTTTACACTAACCGGAAGATTGTTGCCAATTGCCCCACTGAATGATGTGAAGGAGATTGAAGGTGTAATTGTTTTTACACAGGCCGGGAAAAAGAAGTTGGCAACCGCTAATCAATTGGCCATGCTAGCCAATGGTGTCGAATTAACTGAGGAATTGGTTTTTGATGATGTTCAAGCTTTCAGCAAGGGCATGTTGTTGGTAAGAAATGGTTCGCTGGAAGGTATAATTACATCCGATCTTGCTTACAAGGTGCAACTAGATCGCCATACACTAACCAAAACATCTTTTGGCCTGTTGGAAAAACGGGTTACAGGAACGGTTGTTCGCGGGTTGGCGCCCGAGCTGGAAAATCAATCCTGGCACCGGGTTTATTACCACCGCGATTGGTTGGTGTTACGGAGAGAAGGGCAATTGCAATTATATAATATCCCTGCAAAAAAAATAGTGGCTACCCAAGCGGATACCGTTTGGTTCGATCACAGTTTGGCGTTTGTAAAATCAGCTGCCGAAACAAGAGTCCATTTATCAGCCAACAGATCCATTGACTTGTCGGTAGATTCAAAAATTACATTTATAAATTCACGCGACTCTGTTCAATTTTTCTATACCGAAAACAAAAACAAGCGCACAGTGTTTAATCTGGCAAGTGGCGATATTTTATTCACTACTGACTTTGAATTAACCGAATCCATCCGGTCTGATTTTTTTATGGCCGCCAAGGGGAACAAGAAGGGACTCCTGGGCCGAAACGGAAAGGAACTTGTACCTGTAGAAATGGATGCTATGATTCTTACTCCCACCGGACAAATCTCATTGTTGAAAAACAAAAATTTTGGACTCTTTGATTTGGATACCCGAAAATTTATTAAGCCAATATATGAGCGAAATGTTACCATGCTTGATAAAGACCATCTCATCGTTTTTAAAAACGGATTCTATGGACTCATTGGCTGGGACACCAAATCTGTAACGGAATTTGAATTTGCTGAGGTCGTTCCGTGGACCGAGTCGATCGTTTGGGTAAAGAAAAATATGCAATGGATCTTGTTGAACTTTCGTACCGGAGAGATTATTCTCGATCGGATAAAAAATTTTAATTGGATTTTGAAAAGCGCAGAAGAAAATATTGTACGCATACATCGCGAAAATTATTACGGAGTTATCAGTAGCAAAAAAGGGCTTATCATTCCGCCCACATTTCATGAAATTACCAACCTGGGCACATCCGAAATACCTTTTTACTTCACGGAAAAAACCGTGGAAGAAGCCGACATATATGTGGTTATTTACTATAATCAAAATGGAAAATTGGTCCGCAGGCAAGCGTACGAAGAAGAGGAGTACGAACGTATTTATTGTTCGAGTAATTAGATTACCCCTTAAATTAATTAATACACCGATTATATTGAGTGATAATAGTTATTAAATAAGATTGTTTTACTTTAGGAAATAATGTCCTTATGAAAAAGATTATTGGTTTTCTCTTAGTGGGGTTTATGTTCCAGCCGGCTATCGCGCAGCCAAAGCCTAAACTGGTGGTTGGTATTGTGGTTGATCAAATGCGTCAGGAGTACCTCTATCGGTTTGAAAACAAGTTTGGTGAACAGGGTTTTAAGCGATTGATGAATGAAGGATTCATGTTAAAGAACGCTCATTACAATTATGTACCAACCGAAACCGGACCAGGGCACGCATCAATTTATACAGGTACAACCCCGGCCACGCACGGCATTGTTGCAAATGATTGGTATGATCGAAGTCTTAAAAGAGACGTATACTGCGTAAGTGACAGCACCCAAAGACCGTTGGGAACCGATGTAGGCGGTAGAATATCACCCATGCGGTTATTGTCAACTACTGTAACCGATGAGTTAAAACTGGCTACACAGAAACAATCAAAAGTTATAAGTCTTTCAATAAAAGATCGAAGTGCGGTATTGCCAGCCGGGCACATGCCCGATGGCGCCTATTGGTATGATAACAAAACCGGTTCGATGATTACCAGCACTTTTTATAAAGAGCAAATGCCGGACTGGGTTACAAAGTTTAACGCCCGAAAATTACCCGACACGTATCTTAATCAAGAGTGGAATACGTTGCTGCCCATCAATCAATATACCGAGTCGGGACCGGATGATTCGCCTTACGAAGGGAAGTGGAGCGGTAAAACCAAACCCACCTTCCCCTATAACCTGGCTGAGCTAAGGAAAAAAATGGGAATGTACAGCTTACTCACTATGACCCCTTGGGGAAATACGTTTGTGGCCGACTTTGCCAAGGCAGCCGTGTTGGCGGAGGGCTTGGGGAAAGACGCTGTTACCGATTTTCTTGCCGTTTCATTTTCAAGTACCGATATCATTGGTCATGCCATGGGTCCCAACTCAGTTGAAGTAGAAGATACATACATACGACTGGATAAGTTGTTGGAAGATTTATTTGGTTTTCTCGACAAAGAAGTGGGCAAGGATGCTTATACTGTTTTTTTAACAGCTGATCATGCCGTAGCAGAAGTTCCTAAATACCTTATGGATAACAATGTTCCAGCTGGTTATTTTAAACCGGCTTTGGTAAAAGCAAATCTAAACGAACATTTGCAGAAATATTTTCCCGGGAAAACTGTGGTGGAGGAGTTTACTACCGAGCAAGTTTTTATTAATCAACAGGCTTTTGAAGGCGATCCTAAAGCTTCGGGCATTGATTTATTTGTAGCGATTGAACTGATCACAAAATTTTTACTTAACACGGAAGGGGTTGCGCAAGTGTTTCCGGCTACAACACTTCGCCAGGCGAATTCAGATGAAGTTGGCATTCGCGGGAAGGTGGTTCGGGGTTTTCATCCAAAACGCTCGGGCGATATTGCCTATGTTTTAGAGCCAGGCTGGTTTTCGTCCAATGGGGTTACGGGCACTACGCATGGCTCAGGCTATAGCTACGATACCCATGTTCCTATTTTATTTTATGGATCGGGAATTAAAAAAGGTAGCTCATCGCAGTTTCATACGATCAC
>JAEUUB010000801.1 GCA_016787745.1 Cyclobacteriaceae bacterium | reverse complement strand
CGATTCGAAAAAAGATTATCGGCTACGCTTTCTATTTTCCTGGTGTTAATCGGGTCTTTCCTTTTCTTTGTAATGATCGGTGTGCTTATCATCAATCAGGTAAAAGATCTGGTAAGCGATTTACCCTTGTTAGAGTCACGGTTTAGTAACCTGGTGGACAACCTCAGTAATACCCTAAATACGTTTGGGATTAGCGCTACAGAGCAGAATCAACTCCTAAAACAAGGACTCAATTCTCTTGGCTCCTATGCCACCGATTTGCTGGCAGCCACCACCAACATAATTTCCCTCGTTATCCAGGTGCCCATTTACATATTTTTATTTCTCATTTACCGCGATCGCTTCAGAGCTTTTATGTTGAGTTTGTTGCCGGATGAGCAGGAAAGTACCTGGAAACGCGATGTAGAAAATGTTATTCGCGGATATATTTCAGGATTGCTTCTGGTAACGTTGATTATTACCATACTTAACAGCGTAGGATTGTTACTTCTGGGGATTGATCATGCCATCTTTTTTGGAATTCTTTCGGGCGTGTTAACTATTATCCCCTATGTAGGAATTTTTATTGGAGCCACCTTGCCGGTATTAATGGCTTTGCTCACCAAAGACAGTCTTTGGTATCCGGTGGGGGTGATCATTATTTTTTCAATCGTTCAATTTCTGGAAGGCAATTTCATTACACCCCGAATTACAGGTTCAAAAGTTAGTATCAATGCATTGGCCGCTATATTCGCATTGTTGATTGGGGGAAAAATACTGGGTATTGCCGGAATGATTCTAGCGATTCCACTTTTAGGCCTTGCCAAGATATTGCTTTCCAATACCCGTCACCTGAAGGCTTTTGTTATTTTAATTGAGGACGTTCCCATCGAAAAGGTTTCAGAAGAGACAAAACAAAACCTTACTGATCAGGACAGTGAGTAAGCAGAAAGCGTTAGCAGATTTGGTGCGCTAAAGCGTTTCTACAATAATATTGTGGTTGGTATAAATACAGACATCGGCTGCAATGAGCATGCTCTCACGCACAATTTCTTCTGCTGATAGTTTGGGTGCGTGTTTCTTTAGCGCGAGCGCTGCCGACTGTGCGTACATGGCGCCTGAACCAATAGCCGCCACCTGATTATCGGGCTCCAGTACATCTCCGGTTCCTGAAATTACCAGAATCTCATCTTTGCTGACAGCAATCAGCATCGCTTCCAGTCTTCGTAAAAACCGGTCCATGCGCCAATCTTTTGCCAATTCAATGGCAGCACGCTTCATATTGCCTCCATAGGCATTTAATTTTTCATCAAACCGATCCAGAAGGGTAAAGGCATCGGCTGTGGAACCAGCAAAACCAACAACCACTTTTCCTCCTTGTAGTTTTCGGATCTTCTTTACATTGCTCTTGGCTACGGTATTCCCCATGGTTGCCTGACCATCGCCTGCAATAGAAACTTTGCCATTGTGCAACACAGCAAGAATCGTGGTAGCGTGTATCTTTTCCATCAGATAAATTTAAGGTGAGATTTCACCAGGTAGCGAAATGCTTTCTACAAACTAAAATTGCCACTGATTCACCGATTAATAAAGATAACTTTAAATCAATCTGTGAATCTGTGGCTAATTTTATAACTATAATTAATTGATAATCTTAAATCAAAATTCTTACCGGATCTTCCATCAGGCCTTTCAATGTTTTCAAGAACGCGGCTCCAACAGCGCCATCAACTGCCCGATGATCGCACGAAAGGGTTACCTTCATCACATTTCCAACTATTAGCTGTCCATTCTTCACGATAGCTGTTTCTTTAATACCGCCCACAGCAAGAATACACGCATCCGGAGGGTTGATGATAGCGGTAAACTCATCGATTCCAAACATGCCTAAATTGGAAATAGTAAACGTGCTTCCTTCCCAATCACTGGGTTGTAGTTTTCGGTCATGCGCCTTTTGCGCCAACTCTTTTACTTCTACAGCGATATGCGATAAGGATTTATTATCTGCAAAGCGAACCACAGGAACAACCAATCCATCTTTAACCGCAACGGCAACGCCAATGTGGATGTGGTGATTCTTGCGCATCTTATCCCCTAACCAACTTACGTTAACATCCGGATTCTGGCGCAAGGCAGCTGCCACGGCCTTCAGTACCATGTCATTGAATGAAATTTTTACCGGAGCAATTTCATTCATACTCTTTCGAGCCTCAATGGCCTTGTCCATGTTGATTTCCATGGTAAGGTAGAAATGAGGCGCTGAGAATTTACTTTCACTTAACCTGCGTGCAATGGCTTTACGCATTTGCGATACCGCCACTTCATCAAAACTCTCCTGACCAACCACCTGTGGCAGTACCACTGCGGCTCCAGCTTTCGCGGAAGAACTGCCTGGCGCAGCTGATGGCTTGTACGATTCTACATCTTGTTTGGTAATCCGGCCTCCTTCTCCGGTACCTTTGATTTTCTGAAGGTCGAAGCCCAGATCTTTTGCCATCTTCTTAGCGAGTGGAGAAGCTTTCAGTCTACCATTAGCCTCCGAAGCACCATTGGAACCAGCGGGAGCCGTTGTTGGTGACGCGGGCGCTTTACTTTCAGCAACCGGCTTGCTTTCCGTAACTGGCTTAGTTCCGGAAGCAGATTTTGCCTGATGCGCCTTTAACAACGTTTGCCAGTCGGCATTCTTTTCACCTATAATTGCTAATACCCCATTAACAGCTACTGCCTCTTTGGCCTGAGCCCCTATATACAAAAGAGTACCGGTGTTATACGACTCATATTCCATGGTTGCCTTATCGGTTTCCACTTCAGCCAACAGTTCCCCTGACTTCACACTATCTCCTACCTTTTTATGCCATGCTGCAATAACTCCTTCATTCATGGTATCGCTCATCTTTGGCATCAGTACAATTTCTGCTTTAATACCCGAAGTATCGATGGCAGCTTCGGCCACGGCTGAGGCAGGTGCTGCTTTAGCAGATTCTGTTTTCGCAGGTGCTGATTTATCTCCTGATGCAGGTGCACTTTCACTTTGTGAGGAAGCTAATAAACCTGAAAAGTCCTCACCCTTGCTACCAACAATGGCTAAAACATCGTTCACTTTCACAGTCTCGCCTTCCTTTGCACCCAGATGCAATACGGTTCCTGAATTAAAGGACTCGTAATCCATGGTGGCTTTATCCGTTTCGATTTCCGCCATGAGTTCCCCGGATTTTACCGTATCCCCAATCTTTTTATGCCATTTGGCAATCACCCCCTCTGTCATGGTGTCGCTCATTTTAGGCATCCTTACGATCTCTGCCATTTCAAATTAGATTATGTGTCGATTTATAGAAATAGTCTTCAAAAATAGGCGATTTATACGATTTTCAAGCAGTTTAAAGGCTTCAATTTCGTAATTAAAGCGAACGAAACAATGAATTGACTTCCTTAGAAATTTAGGGTTCCCAGTAAAAATTCAAATCGGGTTGTTGCCGGATTGATTCCATAGGAATATCGGAAGCCAATGTCTAGTTGTGGAAGCTGTCGAAAGATGTTTATATCAAACTTCACCTCACCTCCGGTGGAAAGGTAACTCTTGCTACTGGGTTTCTGATTCAACACGCTGCTTCCATACCCATAATCTATAAAGACATTGAGCCTCACTCGCTGAATATTGAGCAGCGGGCCCAACGCTACATCGGGGTACCAGACAGGTAAGGTATAATTGGCTGACATGGAATAGAAGTTTTGAAATCGCGAGGTTGATTGGCCCCGCGGAAGTGGAATTTGATTTCTGAACAAATAGCTATCCAGCCCTTCCCCGGTACTGGCCACTACATCGGCAATTTCTGTTTTTTGATATGCCCAATATCCCCACAGGGAATGATGCTTTGCCAAGCCTGGAAAAAAAAGCTGCCCTTGAAAGGAAAACTGATTTCCGCTGTAATCTCCCCCGTAAGGAGTACTGTATAAATTAAGAAACATGGCCTGGCCCCATTTACTGTTGATATCTCTACGGCTTTTCTTTAGCAACCGATACGCTGAAACATTAAGT
>JAEUUB010000781.1 GCA_016787745.1 Cyclobacteriaceae bacterium | reverse complement strand
CGCACAGGTCTCGAAAATATTTATTTACAACAATTTCATACGTTTGGCAATCCAGCCCGCGAGAAGGGAAAGAAAATCGCTTCAGCGAAAAGCTGGATGAGGAAGAGATTCATCACTGTGGGGTATTACGCGTTGGTCGAGTTTTCAAAAGTGGATCCGCAACCGGATATATTGAGCACTGAATGCCGGTGGTGGGATGTTAAAAAAGTGCCTGCCCTTATTTATGATCATAAGCAAATTATGGAAACGGCCCTTGAGTCCCTTCGCCTTGATTTGAACGATCACCCGGTGGGCTATAACCTGTTACCGGAAAAATTTACCATGCCTGAGTTGCAGCGTTTGTATGAAACTATTCTTGACGAAACACTCGATCGAAGGAATTTTCAAAAGCGAATGCTGGGACTTGAAATTCTTGAAAGACTAAAGGAAAGAAAATTAGGCGGAGCGCACAAAGCACCTTTCTTATATCGTTTTGATAAACGCAAGTATCACAAAGCCTTGAAGCAGGGATTAAAATCCGGATGGTAGTTATTTCTTTTTCAATGCTTCCGCGATTGCCTTTTCTGCTAAGGGTGCCATAATTTTATATCCTTCCAGATTGGGATGCACGCCATCATCCCCTAACCCTTTTCGAAGCCCGTTTCGCTCATCAGCCATGGCAGAAAAGTAATCGAGGTAAACAATTTTATTTTTGGTGGCATATTCCTTCAGCATTTTGTTCAACGCAACAATTTTTTCGGCCGGCTCAAGTCCGGGTTTCCAAGGATAATCATAAGCCGGAATCACAGAAGAAATAACAACCTGTATGCTATTGGCTCTGGCCAGTTGTGCCATGGCAATAATATTGTCGCGGGATTGTTCGAGTGTCATAGGACCGGTGTTGCCGGCTATATCATTGGTGCCGGCCAGAATAACCACAACTCTGGGTTTTAAGTCAACTACATCCTGTTGAAAACGGAGCACCATTTGCGGGGTAGTTTGTCCACTAATACCCCGGTTGATGTACGGCTTTCCTTCCCAGAAACTTTTATCCACGTTGCCCCAACCTTCGGTAATAGAATTACCCATAAATACCACTCGGTTTTCATTTGCTTTAGGTAAGCCCGCTTTTTTATTTTCGGTTTGAAAGCGTTTCAGATTGGCAAAGTCCATGGGAGGTTGATCAAAATTTTTCTTAATCCATAGCAAGGAAGCGTCAACCCATTGTTCTTTTGCTGCAGGGTTATACATACCAAATCCGTGTTCCCCTTTTGAATAGATAAAAGTTTCTACCGGCACTTTGTTTTGTTGCAAGGCGGCAACAAAAGCAAAGGTATTTCCTACCGGAACCACTTTATCTGTGAGCGGGGCTGTAATAAAAGTAGGCGGAGTTTTTGAAGTTACCTGCAACTCGTTGGAGAAGTTTGCAATGTCCTTCTCGGCCATTCCCAGTTCTTTAAACTTTTTAGAATCTTTGATTATCGGAGAAGAAGTTACGCCACCAATCAGGTTGATGCGTGAACCATTGTGCGTAAGACTATCTGAAAAACTGATCACCGGATAATTCAAAATCATATAGTCAGGTCGCAGACTGGTGTTGTTCGGATTATCGATATACGATTTCTGAAAATGTGTACCCGCGGTGGATGCCAAATGACCTCCGGCTGATGAACCCATAATTCCGATTTTATTTGGATTGATATTCCATTGCTTAGCGTTTTCTCTTACCAGTTGAATCGCGCGTTGCGCATCCTGCAGCGAACCGATGCTTTTATCTTTCATCGTTTCCTTTCGGGGTAGGCGATACTTTAACACGAAGGCGGCAATACCTTCCTCATTGAGTTTCTTTGCGATATCATATCCCTCATGACTCATGGCCAGAATCTGGTAGCCGCCACCCGGACAAATTATTACTGCAGAGCCCGTTGCTTTGGCAGGATTTGGTAAGTATACAAACAGGGTCGGTTTTATTACACCATGCAGGATATCAATTTTATTTTGACCAACCCCGTGGGTTACGGATGTATCGATGGCAATGGTTGGCGTTATTGAATTGGGAATTTCTTTTGGGTAAAGAGGAATCTCCTTTTGCGCAAGAGATACTTTTGAAATGAGAAGAAGAAGGTAGAGTAGGTATTTCATAACAGGTTTTCTCTAAATATAAATTGTTCGTGCCAACTCCCCAACAGCAATTTAATCAGACTATTTAGAACTCTTTTGGAGCAGCTCCTGCGTATAATGTAGGCAAAGATACTTTAGAATTAGGCATGATCAATTCCCTTTAGTTTGCTGAAGGTTTATGAATGGTTATTATTACCTTTAAAGGTTTCAATACGAAATTGATGATGAAGATTAATTTATTATTTGGGCTATTTTTTTTCGGTTTATTGTCGGGTTGCAAAACTCCGGAATCAAATCCGTTAACATGGTACAAGGGCAATCTTCATACACACACATACTGGAGCGATGGGGATGAGTTTCCGGAAATGGTGTTGGATTGGTATAAATCCAAAGGGTATGATTTCGTTGCGTTATCCGATCATAACACACTGGCGCGGGATGAAAAATGGAAGGTGATTGTAAAGAGTCCGTTGTATGAGGAAAGTTTCCAAAGGTATCTTGAAAAATTTGGTGAGGATTGGGTGGTCTATAAAAACGACACCGGCCGCACCCAGGTGAAGCTGAAAACGTTTGAAGAGTATAAGTCAAAAATTCAAAACGAAAAATTTTTAGTTATTCCGTCAGAAGAAATTACCAATTATGTGGATGGAAAAATACCGGTGCACGTAAACGCTACCAACCTCCAGGAGTTTATCGCTCCTCCCAATGCTGCAACGGTAGCCGAAACTATGCAACTATCGGTTGACGCAGTGTTGCAGCAACGGGAGCGTACAGGCGTACCGATGTTCCCGCATATTAATCATCCCAATTTTTATTGGGCGATAACCCTGGAAGATATGATTAGCCTGAAG
>JAEUUB010000765.1 GCA_016787745.1 Cyclobacteriaceae bacterium | reverse complement strand
TACAGGCTTAACCTGTACCTTCGCTCACTTCAAAATATTATTTATGGAGATTGATTTAGTCGGATACCTCGGAAGTTTTTTAACCAGCATCACGTTTATTCCTCAGGTATACAAAACCTGGAAAACCAAAAGCGCGAATGACTTAAGTTTATCGATGATGCTTATTGTGGTTACAAGTTGTATTGTGTGGCTGGTATATGCTGTCGCGCTTATGCTCTGGCCGGTAATTATTGCCAACAGTATTATCGGTGTGCTTAGTCTGATGTTGATTTATTTTAAGCTTACGTTTAAGAAATAGTTTACACCCCTACACCCTTGGTCTGTGTCCCCACAGACCAGAAATTCCCACTCCCTGGCCTGTTTCTTCACAGACCATCAAATAAAAAACGCACTCATCCATTCCCTTTGGTTATGTCCTCATCATGGTCGTTAACATTAGGATAAAATTTTATAAAAAGCTTTATATGTCGTCCCTACAGGGCTTTAGTGCACTCATCCTATACTTTACCAACCTGTAATCCCGCTGGGACTCGAATAAACCTACTTCCAGGGACTACATATTTGTAATAGGCAAACAGTGCACTAGTAAAAATCCCTTTAGGGATGATACATTAATTCTTATTCACCCTAGAGTTTGCTTAAATCAGAATGTATCCTTTTCATGTGGGTTAATGCTTAAGTTATGCATAATGCCGCAGGATAGATTCGGTGCTTCGAATATTGGCACTTGTACATGACACACATTCCCATGCCACACCAAAGGAAGCAAAAGAACCAAATTTGTTACAAGAATAAAGTCTAAATTGAAACTTCTGAGGAAATCGCTATTTTAATGATTAAAGAGAGATTTCATATGGAGTATACTATTTATCAACCCGCTCCTGTTCTACGACCTTTTATAGATTTATACTTTAAAATTTCAGGTCAACTCAGTCAGTCGGAAATGATAACGTTGCTCCCGGAAGGAGGCATCAACCTCTTTGTAAATCTGGGAGAAGAAATTCAATGTATTGGTTTCGAAAAAGATATTAAACATGAAGATGTCTTACTGGTTGGTCCCATGATGAAAAGTGGAATACAAATTTTACAGGACAGAATATTAGCATTCGGAGTAAGGTTCAAGCCAGGCGGCCTTTCTCATTTTTTTAAGCATGACTCTTTGGATAAATCTGTGAATCTATTTCATGAATTTCCTCGTAAGGACTTTCCTGATTTAAATAAAACTCTGTTGGATTTTTCAAGTTACTTAGATCAGTTTTTCTTGAACCGGTTTTCACCGCCAAGACATAGCATATTAAATTACGTGTCTGATATTTATCAGAATATTGGCTTGGTCAAAGTTGAGTCGCTCGCAGATAGAAATTGTGTTACCGTGCGCCAACTCGAACGACAATTCAAACAGCAAGTTGGATTGTCGCCAAAACAGTTTTTGGACCTGGAGCGTTTCAGAAAAGCTTATAACCTTCTAAGCTCAAGATCGGAAACAAGCATTGCCGATATTGTATGGCAGTGTGGTTATTATGACCATGCTCATATGACAAACGATTTTAAACGTTTCACCGGCCAACCTCCTACGTCCTTCATTTTGTCGCATTTTTCCAAAAAGATTGCCAGCGAGTCCCCTTAGATTGCATTAACTGTAAATCCAAGCTACAAAACTATATCCATTTCCTTGAGTAGTTATGGACTACGGATTAGCATAATTCGTATTTGTGAGCTTTCAGTTTTAACAAGTAAAATGATATGGAAAAGGGCTACAAGAATATTGTTTACTTCTTTAGCGTGATCGTCCTTATAACATTCGTTGGATTTTATAAAAAATACTTTTCACTGGCTCCACACTTTCAGGGTTTGAAGAGCGTACATCACTTTCATGCAGTCTTATTAACCTCTTGGCTTGTGCTTTTAATTATTCAGCCGATTCTTATTGCAAAGAAGAAATTCGCACTACATAGGGTTCTTGGCAAGATTTCTTACGCTCTTGCTCCAATTGCATTTATTTCCATGCTCATAGCTTATCACAACCAATATTTGCGTTTCATAAGTGAAGGCCAAACTGAGACTTACGTACTATCATTCGTATTTGCACCAGCTACTGATGCAATACCATTCATACTCCTATACATACTTGCAATGGTAAACAAGAGAGAAACTCCTAGTCACATGCGATATATGATTGCCACAGGATTGATCATTGGTGGTCCGGGTATGGGAAGAATCTTTATGACATGGCTTAACATGGAAATATTCATGGCAATTCAGTTTGTGGTTTTAATTACCTTGATAACCTTCCTGTCAATCATTAGCTACGATAGAGTTAAGAAGAAAATTTTTCGAGTTAATCCCTATACGATTGCATTCATTATTTGGTTAGTACCAAATGTCTTAATTACCTTTTTTCCTGAAACTTCACTTTGGCAAGGATTTGCAAAGTGGTTAGTAAGAGTCATATGAATCTTTAAATGTTTGATTAGTGTACAGACGTAATTCTATGTTAAAATTCAGCCTTATATGAGGTTAAGAATTTCACCTGAAAGTGTTTTGGAGCGCATTGCCTTAAAGTTGAATCTTGTACCAACACCCTTAGTCCATACTCAAATATATTTCATTATAGCCAGGGCGATAATGGCAGCAGCCGACTTAAATATTTTTGAAACTATTGGAGGAGGCAGTAAAACGTTAGACGAAATATCCAACACTGCGAAAACTCACCCTACCGCGACTAGGCACCTGCTGGATTGTCTGGCAGGAATTGGTTATATAAAATCTAGTGGTGGGTACTATTCTATACAATCTAAATACCGCAGATGGTTGCTTAGGGACTTTCAATCCAACATAACCGCAAAGCTTCATTTTCAGTTTAATGAATGGAATTGGATGACCAATCTGGAGAACTATATCCGCACGGGTGCCGCCATTGAGATCCATACAAAAATGGGCCCGTCAGAATGGAAAGATTATCAGGAAGGGATGAAAGTTTTATCTGTCAATGCAGCAGTTGAACTGGCGGGCAAAATCAAATTATCACCAACTGCCTCGGAAATGCTCGACATTGGAGGTTCTTATGGTCTTTATTCAATAGAACTGTGTAAGAAATACCCTGCTTTGTCAAGCACCATTCTGGAATTACCTGCTGCCCTAGAATCAGTGAACTTGCTTACAGCAAAACAAGGACTTGCAGGACGGGTGAAGTTTAAAGCAGGTGATGCAATTAGTGACAACCTTGGTGATAAAGTCTATGATCTGATTTTATTAAATAATGTGGCTCACCACTTTTCGGCAGAGGAGAACAGAAAGCTAGCTCAAAAAGCAGCACGTGCCTTGAAACCGGGAGGAATGTTTGGAATTGGAGAATTTGCACTTAGGGCCAAGCCAGGAGAAGGCGGAGTAGTAGCATCAAGTTCAGGACTCTATTTTGCAATGACAAGTAAATCAGGATCCTGGTCGACCAAAGACATAAACTCATGGCAAAAAGAAGCAGGGCTAAAAGTTAAAAAACCTATCAATTTATTGCGGCTTCCCGGTTGGTCGTTGCTAATAGCAACAAAGTCTTGTATAGCCTTGTCCCCCGAAACCGAACGAAATTAAGAAACGCATTCATTCGAAGCTGTTCCTTTTGCCCCCCTTAATGTTAAACACACTTTAGCAATCAGTCGTGCAGTAGGGTATTTTATTGACTACTTTCTCTAATTAAACTGCACTTAGCACACTCTTTGCCTGGCTTTGTCCCGATAGCCATCGGGAGCGGTGGAATGTGTGGCCAGACAATGTGCGCGAGAAATTATTTTGGTAGCGTTATCTTCTCAACAGTTTAAAACCAATTTCTCTTCCTTGTCCCTGAAACATGGCAAGGTTAATCCAAAACCACGCAAACTGTTCCATCAATTCAAATTTGTCATTACCGCCAATATTATAGCACTCAGCAAATCCTGCGTCCTTGGCTAATTGGATAGCTGTTGTTTTTCCCTTTTCGCTATCTCCCGCCACGAATAAATCAAGTGCAAGACCATCATAATTGGGATTTTGCATATTGTTGAAACCTGTCGTATTAAAACACTTCACAACATCTTTTGTTTGTGTGTTATCCAA
Organism: Cyclobacteriaceae bacterium; assembly: GCA_016787745.1. GTDB lineage: Bacteria > Bacteroidota > Bacteroidia > Cytophagales > Cyclobacteriaceae > ELB16-189. The sequence continues at coordinate 404 of JAEUUB010000765.1, read as the reverse complement.
AATAGCATCTGTAGTGTGCTTATATCCTTGCGGGCCTCTGTTCATTACAACGTTCATGGCATCAATAATGATTTTACCAGTTGTGTCGCCCAAACTTTTCACTACTTCAACGGTAGCTGTTGCGGGAGTTGAAAGTAGAATAATGTCAGAAGCTTTTACAGCATTTTCTATTGTAAGAACTTCGGTATTTGGATTTGCCAAAAGCTCTTTCCCTTTAAAACGGTTTATATCTCTTACGCCTAAATTGATTTCATGTCCTTTGCTCGCCCATTTGGTGGCTAATGCACCGCCAACATTGCCGGAACCTATGATTGCTATTTTACTCATGGTTAATTATTTTTTAGTTATTGTATTCGTGAACCGCAAGCGGTTTCATTTTTCAATAGTATTTAAGTGAGATATTT
>JAEUUB010000701.1 GCA_016787745.1 Cyclobacteriaceae bacterium | reverse complement strand
TGTATGTAAGCCATTTTTAACAGCATGGCAGGCGTATATCTTCCGCTTTCATACAGCACTTTATACAGATCAAAGGATTGCGTGTATTGTTTTTTTGCAAACAACGAATCGCCCTGGGTTAATTGCACAGGATGTTCTGCCTGTGCAGGCCCACCCGAAAAAAGAACCCCGCTTATTAATAGAATTTTTAAAATGCGGGTTTGTATTTTTTTCATATCCTGTTACCTTTGTGCCCTCAATTACGGAAAAGCCTTTAAAACAGGCAAGAAGTAAGTTTTTAAGATCTCGTAGCTCAGTCGGTAGAGCAATACACTTTTAATGTATGGGTCCTGGGTTCGAGTCCCAGCGGGATCACAAGTAAGAATCAAAAAATCGAAAACCTCGCAAACTAATTGTTCTGCGAGGTTTTTTGTTTTTAGACACACCATTCTTTTATCAAAAATCAAACGGATCGGTGAGATTTGGTGAGTCATGATGAGCAAACTATTAATCAGATTTTTTTTCTCGGAGGAAAGTAGGGGCCGTTCACCAATTCAGGAATCCACCAAGAAGATTTCGAAGTTATTTTCAAGCTCATCGTCTACTTTGTAGGCAATAAGTAAATGCTGAAAAGCTTGGGGTTGAATTGCAAAAGGGATCCTCCTCACCGGTCCCATTGGTTGCGGTAAAAGCAAAAACTCACTTTTTTAGGGTTAGCGCCATTCGTTTTGCTTCCATATGTAATGGATTTACGGTAATTTTCCGTGAGCCCATGGAACCTCATGTTGATTTGTGAGGCTCTTGGGCTTTTCAATTTATATCCTACTCGTACGCAATAAATGGCTCAGTCTAAACTTACGCTATCACAGCTCGAACAATACCTTTCCAAGGCTGCCTGGATTTTGAAAGGCCCTGTTGATGCCTCTGATTTTAAGCTCTACATATTTCCACTTCTGTTCTTCAAGCGTATCTCAGATGTATATGATGAAGAATTTCAACTTGCGTTAAAAGAATCCGATGGGGATAAAGAATATGCAGCCCTTCCAGAGTTTCACCGTTTTGTAATTCCTAAAAAATGTCACTGGAAAGATGTAAGAGAAACAACTGTAAATGTTGGCCAGGCGCTAGAGAAAGCTTTTCGCGGAATTGAAAAAGCTAATCAGGATTATTTGTACGGAATTTTCGGTGATGCCCAATGGAGTAATAAAAACAAACTCGCTGACAGATTATTAATTGATTTAGTTGA
>JAEUUB010000662.1 GCA_016787745.1 Cyclobacteriaceae bacterium | reverse complement strand
GCCCGATGCAACCTGACCACTGAATAGATAGCTAATGTATTCCGGTAGGTGCAGTGAGTATTTTATTCTTTTGAAGACATCAGGTCGCTCATGCTTTAGCCAATAGAGTTGCATGCCTGAATTTAAATTTCCCAACACGGGCGAGGCCGTTAGCTGAGCAAAACTCTTCTCTCCGCCATAAGTATTATAGAAAGTTTGTTTCAGCTTTTCAGGAAAAGGTTTAAGGTAATTGTAAAGTGGAGCAATCGGTTTTCCCGATTCATCCACATGTACAAAGCTGGCTCCATGGGCTGAAACATTGATTGCTTTTATCTCAAACTCTCTGAGCAAGGCTACTTCGTTAAATGTTTCTGTTACCCAGCTTGTTAACGTATGAATGTCTTCACACGGAAACATATCTTCATCTTTTATTTCAGGTAGTTCAATTGACTTTTCAAAACGGATTTTATAATCCTCATCAAAGAGAAAAACTTTTTTATTGGTTTTGCCGATATCGAAGATGCAGATAACTTGAATCATAAGTAATTAAAGTACCCTTCGACAAGCTCAGGGTGACAGTGAAATTTAAAGTCCTGTAGCTATAGTTTTTAATCCCCGTTCGGAAATTAACTGTTTGCGAACTTGTAAATCCCTGAACAACGAAATGGGTTGAAGTGCTGCCCCGGCTCGTAACCTCGCCTCAGCGACCAGTGGTCTTACATCGGTGCGATACGCTTGCTGTAAAATTTCCTGAGCTTTCGCTACATCATTCGCTTCCTGAGCACGGTTAAGTGCACTTCGATCTACCAGCAACGCTTGTGCATACGCAATCTTAATGGCTTCTACTGATTGAAGTAAATCTTCCAATGGATCTTTTACATTATGTGAGGCGTCAATCATCCAACCTAAATCGGTGGCATGGTTCATCTTTCTGGCATCCATGCCTTCTACCAGTTCATTAAAAATTAAAAAGAGTTGATAAGGATTAATACTGCCCACCGTAAGATCATCATCTCCATATTTGGAATCATTAAAATGAAATCCACCCAACTTTTTTTCCATCAGCAACAGCGAAACAATCTGTTCGATGTTTGCATTGGGAAGATGATGGCCAAGGTCAACCAGTGTATACGCTTTAGGACCAAGTTTACTCGCATACAAATAGCATTGGCCCCAATCACCTACCGTCATCGAGTAGAAATTCGGTTCAAAAGCTTTGTACTCAACAAACATTTTCCAGTTCGATGGTAGAGCAGCATAAATCTCTTGCAGGCCTTCGAGTGTTCGCTCAAAGGCTTTTCTAAAATTTAGTTGACCTGGAAAGCAAGAGCCATCAGAAAGCCACACGGTAATGGAATTAGAACCAAGTGCTTTGCCGTGTTTGATTACTTCAATGTTGTGATCAATCGCCTGTTGTCGAACTTTTTCCTTTACATGCTGAAGCGAACCGAATTTATAACTTAGTTTTTGCCCGGGTTGATCTTGAAAGGTGTTTGAATTGACTGCATCAAATAGTAAATCATGCTCGGCAGCCAATGCTTTTATTTTTCGCGTGCTGGTGGGTATGTCCCATGGAATGTGCAACGAAATTGCTCCACTTGATTTATTGAGTGCGTGAAGTAAACCCACGTCTTCAATTTTTTCCTCTAAGGTTCGAGGCTCGCCACCGCCTGAAAACCGTCCGAAGCGCGTGCCGCCTGTTCCCAAGGCCCAACTCGGCACTGCAATTTGAAAGTCAACCAATTTGTTGATGACTTTTTTTGCATTGGGATTTTCATTTACAAGCTGCTTTACTTTTCGCTGATGAGCAGCGTTAAGCTTGTCGTTGTGTTTTTGGATTTGAATTTTGTCAATTCTCATAGTATAAGTTATTTGAACCACGAAGACACTAAAGCACAAAGCTGCACTAAGGTCTTTTATGATTGGGATTATAGTATCAATCTCTTAATTCCATTCTTCATAAGTGGCACATGAAAGTTTATTAAAAGTCCAAGTCGTTTCTTGGTTAGTTTTAGATAACTCAATAATTGAGCTTCCCAAACAGGATGATAATTTTCCTGAGCTTTGAGTTCAACAATAACCAGATTATCCACTAAAATATCCAATCTTAATCCATCTTCGATATTAAGTTTCTTGTAAAGAATTGGAACTTCTTTTTGTCTTTGAAAATTTATACCTCGATCAGCTAATTCATAGACAAAACATTTCTCATAAACGCTTTCTAATAATCCAGGACCGAGCTCCTTATGAATTTTTATCGCGATGTCTACAATCTGAGCCGCTAAAAATTCTTCTCTATCAGTTAGTTTGTCAAACATCAAGTTTACTTTGTAATCATCACTTTGTGTTTCTTCGTGTCCATTGTGACTTTGTGGTTCAGATTATTCAAGATAAAAAACTTCTTTCAACGAAACACTCACCGGAGAGTTATCCGGATTGCTGTCCATAATATCTTTCATATAAGCCCACCATTTTTTCATTACCGGATGATCGGGTAGGGTATCCATTTGTTTGGGGTCATTGATGTTCATTACTCCAAACAAATTATTTGTTTCTTCATCCAGAAATATTGAATAATCTGAGATGCCGATTTGCTTTAGGAGTTCTTTCAATTCAGGCCATAGTTGATCATGCCTGCGTTTGTATTCTTCCGTTTGGCCGGCATGAAGTTTCATTTTAAAAGCTAATCGTTTCATCCTATCTTTTTTCCTTGAATAAGTATAGAACTTTTTATAGACTGTTCCTTTAAATGCAAAAACTTTTTGCGCTCTTTGTCCTGCATAAAGTTTTCGAAGTCTTTCTGAGTTTCAAATTGAACCAGATGTACTTCGTATGGTTTATCCATATGATGTTCAATAAATGCATTATCATCTGGTCTCACTCTTAGCAATAACTTTCCGTTATACTTTGAAATGATCGGAATAGCTACAGCTTCAAATTCATGAAACACATTTTCTTTTCCTTCTTTAATATAGATCAATTGAGTAAGGAAGATCATTTGCTAACCATTATCTAACGAATGCCATGGCCACACCACCATCTACATTCAACACGTTCCCGGTCGATTTATTTAGTTGGCCACCCACAAAAGCAAAGCACGCATTGGCGATGTCTTCCGGTAAAATAATTTCATTTAGTAAGGTACGCTTCGCATAATAAGCCGGTAAATCAGAAACTTTTACTCCATACGCTTTCGCGCGACCTTCCGCCCAGGCACCTTCCCAGATTTTACTATCCGAAATAACAGCATCAGGATTCACTACGTTTACACGAATCTTATCTGGACCCAACTCGGCTGCATTCAAGCGACTCAAATGAAGTTGCGCTGCTTTCGCAGAACCATAAGCCGCATTGTTTGGGCCACTTACCAAAGCATTCTTACTTACAATGTTCAGCACATCGCCTCCCAAACTTTGCTTGCGCATGATTTCCACACCACCTTGTGTGATCAGGAATTGACCTTTCACTAAGATGTCATATAGCAAATCCCAATCTTTTTCGGTGTGCTCTTCAATAGGTTTCGAAATTGAAATTCCGGCACAGTTCACTACAATGTCTACACCACCAAAAGCAAGAACGGTTTGAGCATAGGCATCTTTTATGTTGTCTGCTTTTAGTACATCTAATTGCACAGAAGAAAAA
>JAEUUB010000583.1 GCA_016787745.1 Cyclobacteriaceae bacterium | reverse complement strand
AATAGGAACATCAAATACCTCGGCTACTACATTCTGATTTTGAATAAATCCAAGACTGATGGTTCTTCCATCACTTCCAAATAAGTTTTTACGTAAAACATTTTTAGAGCCAGTAACATCCTTTTCAATGAGCGCGACATTAACAATTACGGGTGCGCTAAAATCTTTCTTGGCTGTAATAACCAGCTTAACACTTATGGTTGTATTGTTGGCGGAAGGCTCGTTTGTAAGCACAAGATTAAAGATTGGCTCAACCAATGCTCTTCGATCGATCTCCACTTTATTTAATTCATAAGTACTTCCGGTAAACTTCCCTGGAATCTGAAGTCCATCCATAACCGTAAATGGAGGTTGGGAGGCTCCAAAATAAAGTGCACGGGCGGCAGGATCTACAGGATTATCCTTATTAAGTGGATCTGTGCCCGAAAAATTAACATGATACTGAATATCCTGAAAATCAGAAGTGCCCCTATCTGTTATTTGCTGCTGATAGAGTCCATTCAGGTAAGCATCTGCATTTATACTGGCAGTAAGAGTTGATGTGGTGAAGTGCTCAACCAACACGTTCCTGGCTTTTTCACCCACAAAGAAGTTATCAAATGCAAAACCATCAAACGTGGGTGGCGCGGGTGCATTACCATCATTACTGCTAAAGGCTATTCTTAACCTTACTTGCGATCGGTTGGCCGCAGGGATCATATCCAAATTGAATCGGGCATTTTTCCATTCCGATTGTTTATCTGTCCATCCGTAATTTCCAATAGACTGAGATCCCGGATTAGAAAGAATCCCTACCCCATTAAACCAATTAATACCCTCATCGCGGTTTGACTGGCCTTCAGGCGGGCCAACAATTCTCCAGGAAAGTCCTCCATCGATTGAATACTGAAGAACGGAACCATCCAAATTCTTTTCCGTATCAGAGAAGTAATCCAACGCTACCATGGGCCGCTTTAATTGCGTTAAGTCAAAACAAGGTCCGTTAACGCTTGAGTTTTCGCTTGAAAAATAGGTGTTCGCATTTTTGCCGGTCCACCAGGCATTTGTTCCCAATGCTGCGCCAACTATCGTTCCACCTGCCCCTGAAGGAGTTCCCCAAATCCAACTTGTATCACTCTTAATGATATTTGTAGGTGTTGAATTAGTGGCATTAAATGCTTCTGCTATCCAACCGCCATCGGTCGACTCAAAGCCTTCCAAATATTCAGAGCCCGCTACGGGAGCAACCGTGTTGTAAGGAAGTATAAATACGCTCTGTGTGTCTGAATTCGAGCAGCCATCATTTGTGTCAACCAAAAGAGTTGTTGAATACGTGCCGTTCGAAACATACTTATGCTGAGGATCCTTGTAAGTTCCAAAGGTTCGGCCTCCATGAGTACCAGCTGGTATGGTTCCGATTCCTGCCGGCAATACATCTCCGTCTCCGAAATCCCAGGTATATCCGGTTATCACACTTATTCCGGGAGGAACTGAGCCCGCTACATTCGTAGTCTTATCCATGAAATTCGTGTTGTCATTATTACAAATGGCCGACCAACTGAAATCAACAATAGGCACATCACCAACCCGAAGCACATAAGGAGTACTGGTTGATGAACACCCCTGACTTGTTGTTACTTTTAACCCTACATTATAGATACCAGAGGCAGCATATCGCTTCGATGGGTTTTGTTGTGTACTGAATGTGTTATCTCCAAATGACCATTGCCAGGATGTAATTGCAGCCGGAAAAGGAGTAGGATTAATCACAGAGTTGTCTGTAAATACAACATCACTCACAATACAATTATTAGACGATGAAAACAGTGAGACAGGACTGGCAAAAAAGTTTACAGTACGCTCCCTGAAGGTTATCGCATTAAATTGATTTTTAAATGTATATCGAATTCGGTATGTATTGGATGCCAGTCCATTGGTCTGGATGAAATAATCCGGGCCGATTTTAACAATGGTCATGCCTGCCGCATTAGGACCCTCGGAAGTAAATTGTGTTTCAGGCGGGAAACCATCTGCCGGAACAGGGAACCCAAGTAATTTTACCAGCCCTAGGTCAGAGCACAGTTCAAATTCACCACTTGAATTCAATACCGCACCTTGAACCGCAAAATCGATAGTAGTAACTGGGTTAATAAATACTTCTTGCTCATCAAAATTTGTACAGCCATTGCCATCAGTATAGGTGTACTTTATAAAATTAGAGCCCAGATCTGCGGCACTTGGATCAAACACGGCCCGGTCTACCACATTAATAAACGTACTACCAATTACAGATGAGGTTGGGAGGATCGTAAATGCACCACCCGCCAAATTTCCAGTAAGCGTAATAGGCGGACCATTTTCTGCCAAAGATGCAGGAGATCCTGGTGGCAATCCGGTAAAGACAACTACTGGCAATGGATTGATCTTTAAATTCATTTGATCTGAAACAGCCGTGCAAGGTCCCGCTCCGTCAGGGTCGAGCGCGGTTAAGGTTAACACAACCGTTGTATTTACCTCAGAAGGATCATTAAATGAATACAAAGGTTGAGCTAAGGTTGGATCGGAGAACATCCCTAACCCTCCGCTCCACGCCAAGGTTGTTGGAGCACCCGACTGCGATCCTTGCAATAAGATTGACGGGGTATCCCGACATAGTTGCAGGTCTGGACCAGCCGTTACAACTGCAGCCTGGTTTATCGTAATGTTGATATCAGCAAACTCGGAAACACAAGGTCCCCCTGGACCATCCGGATCATTAGTGGTTAATCTTAGTGTTATTGTTGTTCCAATATCAGAAGCGTGAATAGTGTATTGAGTGCTTACCAGAGAACCTACCAGATTAGAGGCTCCTAATGAACCAACACCTGAAACTATACTCCATAAACCTGTCGTTGCACTACCACCAATCGAACCACTTACACTAATTGGTGACGCTAATAAGTTCGCAGGCTCACATACAACAAAATCAGCGGGAACAGTAACGGTTGGTCTTCGGTTGATTTGAATATTAACCAGATCTGAGGCCAGGGTACAAGGGCCCCCAAGATCCGGGTCGTTCGTTTCCAGTTTCAATACGATGGTAGTTGCAATATCCGCAGGATTTACTGTGTAGCTGGCCGTAACCGTATTTCCTACAACCGTGCTACCGGAAATGCTTCCTGCTCCTGTAACAATTGTCCAGGTACCTGACGTAGCCGCTCCGCCAATCATACCACTCAATGGAATTACTGTTGGTTCACACACCTGATAATCTACACCGGCATTAACCGTGGGAAGTGGATTAATAGTAACCGTAATATTTTTTACAGGTCCATTGCAACCATTGGCTGAAGGTGTGATTTGATAAACCACAGTACCCGTAACAAAATCAGTCAATGATAAAGTCTGATTAATGGTAGATCCGTTGCCATTTGCTGAGCCAAGTACATTGGATGAAGGAATTGCTACCCAGCTAAATGTGGTCCCCGCAACATTATTAGGCAATGAATTAATTGACACGGTAGCATTTTGGCCACTGCAAATAACTAAGTCTACACCATCCGCTGTCGGAATTGGATATACTGTAACCACATAGTTTACAGCGTTTCCTAAACAGCCGGACACTTCTGGCGTAATCGTATAAGTTACATACCCAACAGTGTTTCCTGTATTGACAGGGCTATCTGTAATAGCCCCCGTTCCACCTGCTGAAACTCCCGTAAATGTGCTACCGGTAACCGCACTAACCCACGTATAGTTTGTTGAAGGATCCGTAGTTGAAACCGGTGTGAAATTCAAGGCAGTATTACTGCAAATTGTTGTTAACAACTCAAGCGCTGTATTTGTAATTGCTGGTTTAGGACTTACCGTTACTACCACTACGATCGGGGTACCGTTACAACCTGAGGCTGATGGTGTGATCGTATACGTAGCGGTACCTGCTGAACTTGTAGTTGCTGTTAAGGTCTGATTGATGCTCGTGCCAAAGCCTGACGTAGCTCCGCTTACATTGCTCTGTACAACTGTCCAGCTATACGTGGCCCCTGCTACTCCATTGCTCGTACTTAATGCTATGTTGCTGCTCGTGCCGCTGCAAATCGTCTCTGCATTTGGAGCTGCCACCACATCCGGTAACGGATTGACCGTTACGATAACTGTGATCGGTGTGCCATTGCAACTTCCTGCTGTGGGGGTGATCGTATACGTAGCGGTACCTGCTGTTGAGCCCGTAGCTGTTAAGGTTTCATTGATCGATGAGCCCGAACCAACTAACACTCCGCTTACGCCTGCATCAACACGGGTCCAA
>JAEUUB010000574.1 GCA_016787745.1 Cyclobacteriaceae bacterium | reverse complement strand
GGTTTGCAAGCAAAACCGCTGGAGTCATCGCACATTATAGCCGTTGGCATGAAACGGGATTCGGGCAGTCGCTTGCCTGAATGGGAAGAACTGGGTGCCGTGTTTTGTGCTGTGCAAAATATGTATCTGACAGCCACGGCTTATGGGGTTGGGTGTTATCTGAGTACGGGCGGGATTACTACTTTTGAAGAAGCTAAACCTTTTTTTGATTTAGGCGCAGAAGATAAACTTTGTGGCTTTATGCATGTGGGGATACCGAAAGGTGTATGGACCGAAAGCCGAAGAAGACCAATCGCTGATAAAGTAAGTTGGGTCACCAAATAAATTAACTTTGATCCTATGAAATGGCCATATACTTTACCTAACCATATACTATTTGACCTTTGTCAGTCGTCCAAGGCATGTGACTTTAACCAAAATTATTAACAGATGAAAATGAAAACTCCTATTGGACTCTTTGTTGTATTTCTGCTGGCGGTGGCTGCCTGTTCAACCGATAAAATCGAAACCCCCACCTTTAAACTCACGTCCACAGAAAAATTTCTTTTCAATTCCTTTGTGGACTGTAACATGGCCGAAGTCTGGATTGCCGATACCTTCCGGATCTTTCCGGGCAAGTATGGCGAAGATACCCTCTGGGGATATTCCGACAATTTAAGGTTTGGAAATGGTGCGCATGCTGATGAAGCGTTTTCGCGTACGTATGAAGAATTGATTATGCCCACCATGCCCAAAAATGTAAAACCCACAGAAGAGGGATTGCATGGCGCGGTTTGGTTCGAGACTGTGTATCAGGATGCAAAAGATCCCTCCGGCAAAACCTTGTATGCCGTTTATCACAACGAAAACTATCCGCAGAATTTTCCTTATAATGAAAAAACAGGGCAAGGCTACATTTATAAATACTGGCCCCAAGGTTTAACCGGCACCACCTCACCGGCTGCCGTTTGCCGCATTGGTATTATGAAATCAACCAACGGGGGCCATAGCTGGGATAACCGCGGAATTTTTATTGAAGATCTCCAACCTCGTATGATTTTAAAACCACATAATACATCCAACACGTTTGCCGGGGGCGTGGGCGATCCATCGGCTGTAGCGAGTGGCGAGTACCTTTATTTATTTTATGGTGAGTACGGATATCCCGGAGTGTATGATTCCGCCACCTACGATCCTGCCAGGGAGTGGAGCGGCCAGTGCATTAGTGTTGCGCGTATCAAGTTATCGGATTTAGACAACCCGGTGGGTAAAGCAAG
>JAEUUB010000573.1 GCA_016787745.1 Cyclobacteriaceae bacterium | reverse complement strand
CCACAGAAAAATTTCTTTTCAATTCCTTTGTGGATTGTAACATGGCCGAAGTCTGGATTGCCGATACCTTCCGGATCTTTCCGGGCAAGTATGGCGAAGATACCCTCTGGGGATATTCCGACAATTTAAGGTTTGGAAATGGCGCGCATGCTGATGAAGCGTTTTCGCGTACGTATGAAGAATTGATTATGCCCACCATGCCCAAAAATGTAAAACCCACAGAAGAGGGATTGCATGGTGCGGTTTGGTTCGAGACTGTGTATCAGGATGCAAAAGATCCCTCCGGCAAAACCTTGTATGCCGTTTATCACAACGAAAACTATCCGCAGAATTTTCCTTACAATGAAAAAACAGGGCAAGGCTACATTTACAAATACTGGCCCCAGGGTTTAACCGGCACCACCTCACCGGCTGCCGTTTGCCGCATTGGTATTATGAAATCAACCAACGGGGGCCATAGCTGGGATAACCGCGGAATTTTTATTGAAGATCTGCAACCCCGCATGATTTTAAAGCCACATAATACATCCAACACGTTTGCCGGGGGCGTGGGCGATCCATCGGCTGTAGCGAGTGGCGAGTACCTATATTTATTTTATGGTGAGTACGGATATCCCGGAGTGTATGATTCCGCCACCTACGATCCTGCCAGGGAGTGGAGCGGCCAGTGCATTAGTGTTGCGCGTATCAAGTTATCGGATTTAGACAACCCGGTGGGTAAAGCAAGGCGATGGGATGGTAAAGGGTTTAACGCGCTTCCGGATAGTTACGGAACTCCGGTTGCCTCATTACAAATTCCTATGAGCGAGGGAGGCGGTCCGGCTTCCGCGCCTGATAAACAATTTCATTGGGGTCCATCGGTAAGCTGGAACACGTATTTGAATTGCTGGGTAATGATGATGGGCCGCGTGGAAAGCTCCTCATGGGTGGGCAGCAGCATTTTTATCTCTTTTAACTTTAATAAAGATTTAGGAGAAGGCGACAATGCGCAACAATGGACCAAACCCCAACAGGTATTGGATAAGCCGGGGCACACACTTTGGTATCCCTCCCTTCAACCCATGAATACACCCGAAGACATTGAAAACAAATACACCTGCGTGCGGTTAGGAAAAAGAGCACGACT
>JAEUUB010000542.1 GCA_016787745.1 Cyclobacteriaceae bacterium | reverse complement strand
ACTTGGAAAATTCTGGATGGGAACCAAAGAAGTGACGTTTGCCGAATGGGACTTATACTTTAAGGATAACAACTTGCCCCAAAGCAAAAAAATAGACGGTGTAACCCGCGCTACACCTCAATATATCGATCTTACCTGGGGCATGGGCCGCGATGGCAACCATCCGGTTAACAGCATGAGCCATACAGCGGCCATGATGTATTGCAAATGGCTATACACTAAAACCGGAATCTTTTTTCGCTTACCCACCGAAGCCGAATGGGAATATGCCTGCCGGGCCGGAAGCGAAACCACGTATCCGTTTGGTAATGATGCGCAGAGTTTAAAAGAGTATGGCTACTTTAAAGACAATAGCAATGGAAAGTTTCATCATGTTGGCCAATTAAAACCCAATGCCTGGGGCTTGCATGATATGCTGGGCAATTTAAGCGAATGGACCCTTGACCAATATGACCCTGCTTATTATGAAAAAATTGAATCGAAAAATCCCGTAACCACTGTGGGTTCCAAATATCCAAAAAGCGTAAAGGGTGGTTCTTATTTGGATGAAGCCAAAGAATTACGATGTGCTAATCGTATTGCCTCTCACGCAAATTGGAATATCCGCGATCCGCAAATCCCAAAAAGCAAATGGTGGCTCACCGATGGTATGTTTATGGGTTTTCGGGTGGTAAGGCCCCTTGTACAACCTTCAAAGGAAGAAATTGAAAAGTTTTATAGTCTGTATTTAAAGTAAAGTCTCGTCTGCCGTTTCAAACCAGTGGATTGGCATCAAAGATTCTAAATTGTTAACTTTGATATACATTAATCACTATTCGTAATGAATCGAATTAGCCGAATAACTATATCATCTGAAATATGTCATGGCAAACCATGCATAAGAGGTATGCGGTGGCCGGTTGAGGTTATCATAGATATGCTTAGTTCAGGCATGTCAATAGCTCAAATAATTGAAGATCACCCAGAATTAGAACGTGAGGACATTTTGGCCAGTCTCGACTACGCAAAAATATCCCTTTCCGGGCGCCCCATTCAAGAGGTAGCATGAAATTCCTTTGCGATGTTCATATCTCATATGCAATCGCAAAACGACTCAATTCTTCAGGTTTTGAAACTGTTCATGTCAATGAAATCCTTGATAAATGGTTTACAAAAGATAGTGACATTAGCGCTTATGCAGATCTGAATGATTTAATTTTGATTTCGAAAGACTCAGATTTCAAAAATAGTTTTGCAATTAAGAAGTCCCCTAACAAATTCATAAAGATTAGCCTTGGGAATATTTCAAATCAGGAATTAGTAGAAATTCTCTCAAATAACCTCGAGTTTTTTCGAAGGCTAAATCTGGCTAAAAGATTTATGGTTGAGATTGACCGCAACTCCATCGTATTTGTGAGAGAAGATTAATTTAAAATTGGGCTCATTTATAATTTTGGCGAAACATCTTTAGTTATTAAACGAGTAATTCTATAAATTCCGGATTCCAAATCAGCGAACCTGCCCTCCGTTAGACTACGGGAGGCGGGTCAGTGACTAAACATTTCTACCTATGAAAAACTCAAATCAAACCCGCAGAGAATTTGTTAAAAAAACCTCATTGATCGCCAGTACACTGGCAGCCTTACCCCTTGCCTCAAAGGCACAATTTTATAATACTTCGGTGGATGATTCAATCAAAGTGGCGCTGATTGGCTGTGGGGGCCGCGGTACCGGGGCTGCCATGCAAGCCCTGCTATCCAAACAAAATGTTTCGCTGGTGGCCATGGCCGATGCTTTTCGCGATCGTTTGGATGATTGCTACACGGCTCTGATGGCGGACGATATTTCGGATTGGTCGGGAGCATCGGGAAATCTAAAAGATAAAATTCACGTTCCGGAGGAAAATAAGTTTGTAGGGTTTGATGGCTATAAAAAAGCCATTGCCTTAGCCGATGTGGTTATTCTTACCACGCCACCCGGCTTCCGCCCGATTCATTTTGAAGAAGCGGTTACTCAGGGCAAGCACATCTTTATGGAAAAACCGGTGGCTACCGATCCTGCCGGCATCAGGCGGGTATTGGATGCCGCTGTTATTGCCAAGCAGAAAAAGCTGAATGTGGTAGTAGGCTTGCAACGTCATTATCAAAATTCATACAAAGAGCTTTATAAGAAATACAAAGAGGGCATGATTGGCGAAATCGTTTCGGCCCAGGCATGGTGGAACAACGAAGGCGTTTGGGTAAACAAACGGCAGTAC
>JAEUUB010000490.1 GCA_016787745.1 Cyclobacteriaceae bacterium | reverse complement strand
CCGAGGCAGGCTTGGATAAATCTACACAGGAACAGATTGATGCAACTATAAAGAAGTTAAGAGAGTATGAAGATGAAATTTTACGCAGGCCACCTCCTAATATGGGGTATCGGCAAAGGCCCCGGTTGAAAGAAGAGATTTTAGATTTAGCCGATGCCGTAGATGGAGCCACCGCACGCCCAACACAACCCCAACTGAACCGGCTAACGGAATTGAAACAAGAGACGGATGCCGCCATCAATCAACTGAATCGGATTGTGGAAGAGAACATACTTCCAATTAATGAGAAGACGAAAACCATACCCCAGATAAATATCGACACGAGCAAAAAGTTGTAAAGCGGGGCAAACTTTGTTGTAAGGATCGCGAAAGCCATTAAGGTGGTTGATCCTTTGGCGCTTGTTATCCAACTATATATCCATTCCTGTAAAAGAAGTATAAGGTATCCTTCAATTTGGCTTCATTAAGAAGCCAAACCCCCTTTTATGAGTCGTTATTTGCTTTCCCTTTTTGTTATCTGTGCCTGCCCGGCATTCGCACAACATGTTCCAACTTTTGAAGAAGTTATTTCACTGCGCAGCGTAGGCACCGTTAAACTTTCAGCAGATGGAAAACATGTACTGTATACGGTTCAAACCGCTGACTGGAATGAAAACAGATTTGATACAGAAATTTGGTTAAGCAAAAATGGAGGCTCTCCCCTTCCGTTAACAAATACAGCTAAGGGCAATAGCTCGGGAGGTGAGTTTTCGCCTGATGGGAAATGGATTGCCTTTTTGGCTGACCGGGGAAGCAAAACTCAGATTTATATAATTAATACAGAGGGCGGGGAGGCAAGACCCGTTACCGATGAGGATGAAAACATTTCAAGCTTTGAATGGCATTCTTCCGGCAACAGTTTTATTTTTCTTAAGCCCGAAAAAGAAGAGAAGCGTAAAAAGGAGCAAGAGAAGCGATACGGAGGATTTGAAGTGGATGATAGTGAGTTTACGCGCTCGCACTTATGGCAAATCGATTTCAACCCTACCCTGCCCGATCTTAGTGAACTTCCCTGTTATGAAAAAACAGATTCCCTGAAAGTTAAGGCTGGTTGCCTTGAATGGCCTAAAGCGAAGCGAATAACAAAAGGAGATTTTACGGTCACTTCCTTCCGGG
>JAEUUB010000393.1 GCA_016787745.1 Cyclobacteriaceae bacterium | reverse complement strand
TGAAGTCCATTTATTTCGTTGAGCAATTTCAATAATGAAAACCAAGACCGACAAGATGATTAGATCAAGACCCACGGTATGGAGTACATACGTACTTGTCCATAATTTTTTATTGATTGGAAAGAGTAAATCCCACCAGGCCGCCATCAATAAAAGGGCAACTCCAATCATTAGCATTTTGGCAATCGTTTCATAATTTTTACCGCCTCGCTGCAAAAACAAGCCAGCTGCATAACCCGCAATTACATTTACTATGGCAGGCAGCGTACTTAACAAACCTTCCGGGTCGAAAGCCATCCCTTCGCCATGATACATGTGACTTTCACCAATCAACCAGGCATCAAGCTTTAGTACGGCATTTCCCTCCAGTGATAAATCGCCAAAGGCCAATAGCAGCACCCGATAAAGCACCAGGGCCACCAAACTGAAAATTAATGCACCCTGAATTTTGAAATAGTGAATTATTAAGGAAGCAAAGAGATAACACAAAGCAATACGTTGCAAAACACCAAATATCCTGGTTTCACTAACCGGCTTCATAAACCACTCGCCATTAGCGTTGACGTCAACAAATGGAAACCAATACATCAGATAGCCTAATAAGAAGATGATGAGTGTGCGTTTGAACACCTTCCCCAAAAAATGCTTCTCCCCCTTTGCTTCATATTTTGCCTGGCTGAAACTCATAGCATTGCCAACTACAAAGAGAAAGGTGGGAAAAACAAGATCGGTTAAAGTGAAACCATGCCAATTCGCGTGGAGTAAAGGCGAGTATGTGTTTTGGCTCCCCAGCGAATTAACCAGTATCATCAGGGCCACATCCAGCCCGCGAAAAGTGTCGAGCGATAAAAACCTGTCTTTTAAATCTAGCATGGCACGAGGGTAAAAACTGCCGTCAATATAGCTTAAAAAGCGGCTTTATACTTTATTTAGAATTATTATAAATAATTAGGATTTCTTGTTGCACACCTTCATATTTGCCCCTCTATTAATAATGATTCTAAATAACCATGGAAAAGAAATTTGTGGCAATTAATTATATCAGTTGCGAACCTCATTATCGCCAGCGTTTTGAGGAATTATTTGCAACCCGAGCCCACGCCATCGACCGAATGCCCGGCTTTATTGACATGCAGGTTTTAAAACCGAATGGTGAGGGGGAATACCTGATTGTTAGTCATTGGTCCAGCGAAGAGGCATTTAAATCCTGGACCGGATCGCCAGAGTTTTTGGAAGGCCACAAGCGCGGCTTTGACGATATAAAAAAGGCAAAAGCCGAGGGGACCAAACCACCCATGACCTCTTCCTTTAAGACCTATACCGAAATTTCTAATTAGCATCATAACCAGTATCAATCATGAAAACCCTCACCTTTAGAAAAATTTCCAGTCTCGTTATATTTTTAACATTAATCAATACCCAATTTTCCTGCAAACCCGAAAGCGCGCATAGCTCCACGCTTCCTGCGGCTGATAAAAAAATTGGCGTACTGATGGTCAATCATGGTTCGCGGTCTGCCACCTGGCGTCAGGCACTGCTTGATCTGGAAACTCAGGTTAAAGATTCTATAAGAAGCTCAGGTCTGGTTCATGAAACCAAAACTGCTTTTATGGAATATACTGAGCCTTCCATTGCCACCCGCTTAAAAGAGTTTGATGCCGAAGGCTTTACCGATGTTATTATCGTTCCTATTTTTCTTACCGTTAGTTCACATTCTTTTGATGATATCCCGACCATTATCGGAATGAAGGAAGATGCTCAATCTTTGGAGACATTAAAGGTGGACAACATTGAGCGTTATAAGCCCAAAGCGAAAACGCACATCACTCCGTTGCTCGACTTCTCCGACATATTGAAAAAGAATATTTTAAGAAGAACACAAACTTTGTCAAAAAACCCGGCCAGCGAGGGATTAGTGCTAATGGCCTATGGAGATGCTACCTACATCAAGGAATGGACAGCCTTGCTTAATGATGTAGGTGAATTTGTTCAATCAAACACAGGCATTACCAAACATTCCTATGGCTGGTGTGGTCATGTGGCTCACTACAATCCCGATTCTACTACTGTGGCCATTAATCGTGTGTTGAAAGAAAAAGAGACGGCTCTGGTGGTACCCGTGCTGGTCGCGCACGATGAAATGTTTCAGGTAAAAATAATTGGTGATGGAATTGCAAACATCAAAAATTCGAAAGAAAAGGTAAGGTATGTAGCCGATGCCATTCTGCCCGATGCCAATGTAGAGAAATGGGTAATTGATATCACCCGAAAATACATGGATCAAGTGCAAAACGAGTCAGTGCTTGTTCAATGAAGTCCGTTTTTATGAGGAAGGTGCGAAAGCTGAATATCGCAACGCACCGTGATCTGGGATACTTCTTTTCCACACTGATTATTATTTACTGCCTCTCGGGGTTTGCCCTCAATCATCTTAATGATTGGAATCCGGATTTTATTATTGAAAAGGAAACCCTAACCATTAGTGGAAATTATTCAAGCGATAATCTCACCAGCGAACTGATTAAGGAGTTTGGAAAACAAGTAAACGAAACTGATTACAAAGTATACGATGTCCCCTCACCCGGGAAAGTCAAAATCTATTACGACAACGCCTCGTTGCTTATTGATTTTACCACCCATCAAGGCGAATACGAAAAAATAATGAGGCGGCCAGTTTTCTATCAATCAAACCTGCTTCATCGAAATAGCATTCGGGGATGGAAATGGGTCTCTGATATTTTTGCAGGGATGCTCATTATTATAAGTATTACGGGATTGTTTGTGCTTAAAGGGAAAAATGGAATTTCAGGACGCGGAAAGTGGTGGATTGGAGCCGGTGCGCTTCTGCCAATTCTGGTGCTCCTGATTAATGAAGCTCTGCAGTAGCTGTTATGTACGCTTCTGGGCATACACTTGTACAAAATCGGATACTGACTAAACCAAAATGTTCCACTAATGCCAATATTGGCCGCTAATTATGCTGGCCGCAGATTTGCAAGGAAGTTTTAAACTCTTGGCCAATGAGAATATTTATTGCGATTGCTTTGTGGTTTATTTTGTTTGTACTCTGCTGGCCGTTGGCTATTGTCTTGTTCTTCCTCTTTCCAATTATCTGGTTGTTGCTGTTGCCATTTCGCATTCTGGGTTTTACTCTGGAGGCCGTATTCAAACTTATTCGGGAGATATTCCTTTTACCTTTTAGAATCGTAAAGGCTATTTGAGTTTTTCCATTTCCAGCAATTCTTCTTGCCTCCCGAAATAATTTGTCTTGTAGAAAAAGTTGAGAAAGAGTCGTTCGGATTGAGTGAAGTTTAAAACCGGACCATTTTAACTACCTGTTTTTGTTGAATGTAAATAAGCTTCTCGCTTCTTAAGAGATCCATCCAATATAAAAGTACCGCCCGGTACCAGGGAAGCCACCAGGGCAATTAAGACGCCATACAGGCTCCAGTTCATAGCACGAATAGCCAAAATAACTGCCCCTATGTAAAGGATAAACAAAACACCATGTGCCCAACCAACCCATTGCACGGCCAACGGAAATTCAAAGTAATATTTTAAGGGCATGGCAATAAGTAACAAGACCAGGAAGGAAATACCTTCCACAATGCCAACAATTCTCAGGTTTCTAATGCTTCTCATCTGTATATATTTATTCTATCAAGGTTGTAAGTATTTGCATAGTCATTCATAAACAAAAACGACTGTCCGTTTTAAGATTACGGACAGCCGTTACTCTAACCACTATATCTAAGCTCCTTTCTTTAAAAGTGCAAACTCAACTTTTGGCCGCCCTCTTTCGCCCGAGGTAGTAAGAGCGGTAAACTTCAACTTATAATAGTTCCCATCGGCATCTTTGATTACATAGAATCGATCGGTACGAACAGCAGGCGCAGCACCTGGACCGCCACCGGAGCGCCAGCTGGCCCCAATTTTTACCTGACTTTGATTGCTAAAATCAAGCGCGGCAATGTCACTTTCTCCAAACGCCTCGAAAGTTTTAGTAGCTACCAACACCTGAACGGTTTGAACTGAAGCCGTATTTTGTAAAACAATATCCTGGAAATAATACGGTATTGGTCCGGAACCAAAATTAGTTGAGTTTGAGAAAGCCGTCCAGGCAATATCCCACCGATCAGTCGCAGGGTCAACGGCTACATTGCCTGTTGCAAAACTTGTATACTTAAAGGCATGCGTTTCACTCTTGATAATTTGTATTTCCGAAAAGGATGTTGCATTAATGTCGGCATGTTGCAGGGTGTATCCGTTTCCATTTCTTATCACTCTGATTTTTTTCCAGCCAAGCTCAGGGGCAGGTGTGCCCGGCCCCTGGCCCCGGTTAATAATAAATACTTTATTTTCTGATGCCGTAGCGGATACCGCTGCGATAGCTGTTTTTGTAAGGTCACCACTTGGATCGTCAATCCATGTTATGGCTTCTGAAACCCAGGCTGGCGGAGTAGCTAAATTAATTGCCGCAAAAACGGCTGGCAAGGACAATTGTAACCCAAAGCCTGTTGTGTCGGCCGCGGTAACAGCATTCAAATCTGTTTTATTGATAACGCGGGCCATCATTCCATTGGATGAATTAAGGATTACCCTAAAGTCGCTTCCGGAAGAAAATCCTAAATCCCAGGTATTACGGGCAATCGCAGTTTGCCTGTTGGCACTCAAATCAATAAACACTTTATTGGGATAGGTTGCTCCACCCCCATTCAATTCCATAGCCCCGCTAACCGCCACAATCTCAGCAAAGGTTAATGTCAATTGAGTCTTTTCTCCGAGCACCA
>JAEUUB010000300.1 GCA_016787745.1 Cyclobacteriaceae bacterium | reverse complement strand
AAGCCAAGGGCCCACCAAAATCCATCCACCTGGAAGCCGGGCACCAGGTAATCTACCAAAAGAATAATAACTGCATTTATGACTAGAAGAAACAACCCAAGCGTTACAATAGTGATAGGGATTGTAAAGAGAATAAGAATGGGTTTAACAATTACATTGGCGAGGGAAATAACAATCGCAACTAACAAGGCGTAGCCATAGTGCTCAACGTGAACTCCGCTTTGTAATAAATAACTGGTAAGCATTACCGCCAGACCACTGAGTAAAAATCGAATAAGTCCGTTCATAGAGTAAAATTGCACTTTTAACTCAGCAAACCAAATTCTACCTTCGCCTTTCCATGTACGCGATTGTTGATATTGAAACCACGGGGGGATATGCCGAGAATCATCGGGTAACCGAAATTGCGATTTATCATTACGATGGTATTCAGATTACGGATACGTTTCACACCCTGATCAATCCAGGCCGTACCATTCCCTATTTCATTACTGGCCTTACGGGGATTACTTCACAGATGGTGCAGGAAGCACCCGCCTTTGAAGATATTGCTTCTGAAATTTACAGTTGGCTGAAGGACCGCGTGTTTGTGGCGCACAATGCCCATTTTGATTACAGTTTTCTAAAGAAAGAGTTTGAGGAGGCGGGCATACCCTGGAATACTAAAAAATTATGTACGGTTCGGTTAAGTCGTAAAATTATTCCCGGTTTAAATTCCTATTCGTTAGGGCGGTTGGCAGAAAGTTTAGGGGTAAAAATTCAAGATCGACATCGGGCCGGGGGAGATGCCCTGGCTACTGCAAAGATTTTTGATTTGTTGATGAAGCGCGATCAAACAGGCGTGATTGCAAAAGCGCTGAAGCGAAATTCCGGAGAGACTATACTCCCCCCCAATTTGCCGAAGGACGAATTTGACAAATTGCCCGCGAAACCCGGAGTGTATTATTTTTTGGACGCACGCGGCAATGTGATTTATGTAGGCAAGGCAGTTAATATTAAGAAGCGGATTGCCGGTCATTTTACCGGTGAGGCCCGCGAATGGAATCGGTCCAATATCCGTAATGAAATTCATCACATTACGTACGAGTTAACAGGTAGCGAATTAATCGCCTTCATCCTTGAGTCGCAGGAAATCCGGAGGCTGTGGCCAAAGTATAATCTGGCGCAGAAATATAAAGTAGAGGAATGGGGTGTGTACGATTACGAAGACCGCAACGGGTATTTAAGGTTTGCCGTAAATGTGGTTAGTCGCGGAACAAAGCCATTGATTACATTTTCATCGAAAGGAGATGCGTGGAGTTTTATGTGGGACAAAGTAAAAGAGTTTGACTTGTGCCCCAAGCTCAGCGGCTTACAGGTTGCGAAAGGATTATGTTTTAGTCATCAATCCGGATCGTGCAAAGGCGCTTGCCTGGGGGTGGAAAAAGAAAAGAAATACAATAAGCGGGTGCAGAAAGCAATTGACTCTTTCTTTGAACAAGGGCAAACCGTGGCCATGGTTGGCAAAGGCCGCAGGCCGGATGAAAAATCGGTGGTGCTGGTAGAAAACGGAAATTATTTGGGGTTTGGATTTTTTGATAACTCCGAAAATATTTCCAACCTGGAAGCTGCCCGCAATTTCATTAAGCCATCCAAAGACAACCGGGTAGTTCAGAATATCGTAAACTCCTACCTCACCAATCCAAAAGGAGTAGAGTTGGTGCTATTCAATTAAGGGTGTTGTAAATCACTTTTCCATCAAACACTGTAAGCACCACTTTGGTCGCATGGGTTTTCATCGGATCAATCGAAAACAAATCTTGCGAGAACACAACGAGATCGGCAAGGTGCCCCACTTTGATTTGTCCTTTCAGATTTTCTTCAAAAGACGAATAGGCCCCCGCTGATGTATACGCTTTCAACGCTTGAGCCATTGAAATTTTTTGTTCTGGAATCCATCCGCCCTCGGGCAATCCTTCGGGTGTCTTTCTGTTTACGGCCACATGAATTCCCCGAATCGGATTAATATCGATACACGCGGGCCAGTCACTGCTGTAAACAAGGTACGCTTTGTGTTTTACCATTTCGGCCCATGCAAATGACCAGGGGAGACGGGCTTCCCCGACAGCATTCGCCCACACTTCAACCGTTCCGGGATCTGCGTGAATAGGTTCCATGGACGGCATCACACCAAGCTTGGCAAACCGTGGAATGTCTTCCGGTGAAATGGTTTCTATATGTTCCACCCGATGGCGCGCATCCCGACTGCCATTTACCCTGGCAGCATTTTCATAAGCGTTTAAAGATTCGCGCACGCCTTTGTCGCCTATTGCGTGGGTATAAATTCTAAACCCATTTTTATCCAACTTCGTAACGAGCTCTTGATATTTCTCAATGGGCAAAGCCAACTGACCGAACGCAAGCGGATCTTTTGAACTTATATCCGCATAAGGTTGCAACATGTAGCCTGTGTGCGATTCAATCACCCCATCAATCATAAACTTGATGGCATCGGCTCGCAGCATAGGGTGGTTGGCCCCTATACTGTCTTTCAGGTGTGTAAAAAGAGCAATGTCTTCTCCGGTAGTATTTTCATTCACAGAAAACGCAGCAGCATAACGAAGGGTTAGCTCGTTGTTGTTCAGAAGTTCTTTAAAAAGGGATACCTCTTCGGCTGAGCCATTCGCATTCTGCACACTTGTAATTCCAAGAGATGCTGCCAGGGCCATTCCTTTTCGCAAGGCCTCCAACTTTTCAGCTCGGGTTGGTTCAGGAATATGTTTGCCCACCAGGCTCATAGCGCTTTCGCGGAGGGTTCCGGTTGGTTCGCCCGTTTTATCTTTTACAATTTCGCCAAACCCTTGGTAGTGCGTGTTGCGATCAATGCCTGCCAGAGCCAACGCTTTTTTGTTCGCCCATCCACTATGGCCATCATACGCTTTTATAAATACCGCTACTTCATGGGTGATCGCGCTTAAAGTTTTTGAATCGGGCAACCCACTTTTAAAAGATGTGTACTGCCAACCCCGCCCCGTAATCCATTCTTTGCCGGGATTTTTCTCAACAAACTGATTTAC
>JAEUUB010000289.1 GCA_016787745.1 Cyclobacteriaceae bacterium | reverse complement strand
TTTATTCTTCGACCCAACTTTACATGATCTTTGGCTTCAATGAAAATACGAAGATCGAGTTCGTTGGAAATCTCTTCAAAGTACTGCACAAATAATCCCTCCACCACCAGGATGGGAGCAGCCCGAAACTCAAGTTGCTTTTTTTCTGCCAGGGGATTATTAAAGACATACTCTGTCTTTAATACCGATTGTCCTGATTTTAATTTTAATAAATCGATTTGAAAAGCCTCGCGATCAATGGAAACCGGTAAATCAAAATTCTTAACACCATTTTCATCTACCGGTTGTTGATCGCGGGGTTTGTAATAGTTATCCTGCGAGATCAGGCAGATTTCGCTTGCCTTGAAGGCGGATGATAAACCCTGAAGAAAATAGGTCTTTCCTGATCCGCTTCCGCCTGTAATGCCGATGGTAAAAGGTTTTTTCATACCCGCTTTACGCGTTAGATAAGTTTCTTTGCTTTAAGTGAGTCACTAATTTTTCAATCGCCCGCGCCCGATGACTGATAGTATTTTTTTCATTCAACGCCATCTCCGCTAATGTTTTGGTATATCCTTCTGGCAAGAAAACAGGATCATATCCAAAGCCCTCTGCCCCACGCGGCTCACCGATAATAGCCCCATTCAAAATTCCTTCGAATTGTAATTGACCCGATGGCTCCCTAAGCGTAATCACTGTTCTGAATCTTGCTTTTCTATTCTTGCTATCTCTCAAATTTTCAAGCAGCAGTTTCATGTTATCAAATGCGTTGCGTTGTTGACCAGCATACCGTGCAGAATAAACTCCGGGTGCCCCCCTCAAAGCCTCCACCTCAAGACCCGTATCGTCCGCAAAACAAGAAACGTGGTAGCGATCAAAAACATAGTTAGCCTTTTGAAGGGAGTTCCCCTCTAAAGTCGTTTGATCTTCAGCCAGTTCTTCGGTACAACCAATGTCTGCAAGCCCAACCAAAGTGAAATCACTTCCCAATAAAGCTTGTACCTCCTTTATCTTATGTTGATTATTGGTGGCAAAGCAAAGTGTCATTTTAAATCACCTCAAAGAGTTCAACTTCAAAGATCAGATTCGAGTTTGCCGGGATGGATCCCGTTGCCTGGGCGCCATACGCCAAACCCGAAGGAATGTAAAGCGTTGCTTTAGAACCGGCAGGCAGCAATTGAAAACCAATCTTCCACCCCTGAATGAGGGTACTTAGTTTAAACACAACCGCGCTGTTCGCCTGATCAAAAATTTGTCCGTTCGATAACAGCATTCCTTTGTACTTCACCTTAATGGAATTAGACAGCGTAGGCTTAGGCCCTGTGCCTAATGAAGTAATCACATACCGTAACCCCGATGGATCCGTTTGGGCAGTAATGGTATTCGCGGACAAATAATTATCAATAGCTTCACCATCTGCTGCGAGTTGCTCCTGAAAACTCAGTGGCTCATCCTTTGAGCAACTGGTTAGAATTAAACCAACTCCGCATATCAACCAAATAAATTTCTTCATATTACTTTATTTCAATCATTTCCATATCAAACTTCAGAATAGAATTAGGTACAATTAGTGAACCTCTTCCTTGTGTACCGTAGGCCAGGGTAGAAGGAATAAATACGGTCATTTTTGATCCTGCATTCATCAATCCCAATGCCTCTTCCCATCCCGGAATTACCTGTTGGTATCCAAGCATTACCTCTAAAGGCTCATACGGTTTTCTTGCTTCATTAAACACATTATTCGCGCGCGCTACAGATTCTATGCTGCTGTCAAAGCAGGGGCCGTCCAATAAATAACCTGTGTAGTTTACACGCACCGATTGACCGGGTCTTGCATTTTCGCCCTTCCCTGGCTTGGTAATGATGTATTTGATCCCTGACGGAGTGGTTGAGGCAACCAGAGATTTTTGCTGCAAATGATTCGCAATAAGCATAGTGTCTTTCGCCAATTGTTCAAGCTCCAGCTTCATAGCCTTTTCATTTTGCTTAGCCACCAACTCACTCTGAATTTCTCTGGCTTTTTCTTCCGAAACAATATCGGTAACCCCTATATGGAAGGTAAACATACCGGTTGTATCAACCCCGGGAGGGGGCATGGTTCGAAATGTTTTTTCAAACAACGTTTTGGCCGGAATCTGAAAGGTTACACTATCTCCTTTGGTGAGTAACTGAAATATCTCTAACACACCATCTCCTTCGGGTACGGAATCCTGAGCCATTACCATAGTAGGGAAATCATTTTTACGGCTATCGTTCCAAACGGAGTCTTTGCCATCCATAAACATAAAGTCCATAATTAATATTTGACCTGGCTTGGCCACCTCACCGGTGCCCTTGCGCAATAATGTATACTTATACCCGGATGGAGTCTCTTTAGAATCGGAACACGCCACACTTAAAATCGCCATAACCGCGACCACCAAAACTGAATTTTTCATTTTATAGATTTAGATTGTTTTTTGTTACTCTTTTAATAATTGACTTTTATACTCCGGCAGGATCTCCAAAAACTTTTTAAGGGTTTCTTCTAACGATACTTTTGTAGAGCCACCAGAGGCATTGCGATGCCCCCCGCCCTCAAAATGTTTGCGCGCCAGTTCATTTACAGAAAAATTACCCAACGACCGGAACGATAACTTTATTTCTTCTTTGCGATCATACATTAATACGGCCATCACCACGCCTTTGATAGAAAGACCATAATTTACCAACCCTTCCGTATCACCCGTTTGGGCTCCATAGCTCTTTAACTCTTCCTGACTTAAAGTCATATAAGCCGTTCGATATTCAGGAAGGACTACTAATTTCTGACTTAATACAAACCCGGTAAGACGTAACCGTTCCAGCGAATTTGTATCATAAATCTGAAGGGCAATCTTGTGTGGATCGGCCCCATGCCCAACCAACGCAGTGGCAATCTCAAATTCTTTTTGCCGGGTGTTGTTATGCCTGAATCCACCCGTATCCGTCATTAATCCCGAATACAAACAAGTGGCAATATCTTTATCGATTAGATTTTGCTCTCCTAATTCTTCAATCAACTCAAAAATGAGCCCCGCGGTAGATGCTGATTGCGTATTCCATTTTTCGAAATCGGCAAAAACTTCTGGCTCCAGATGATGATCAATTAATACTTTGGTAGCACCCGCCTTTTTAACCAGCTCCCCTAACGAATTAATCCTGCTCAGGCTCGAAAAATCAAGACAGAAGATAATTTCTGTATTAGCGATTAATTCGGCTGCCCTCGCTTCATTCCCCGGTTGTTGGGGAGATAGTGCTAAAACGGTTTCGTTTCCTGGCATCCAGGCCAAAAAATCGGGGTAATTACTGGGCGTGATAACCGAAACCTGATGATTTTTTTTCTTTAAAAATCCGGCCAAACCCAGCGATGAGCCCAGGGCATCGGCATCGGGCTTAAAGTGCGTAACAATAACAATCCGCCTGGGCTGGCTAATTAAGGACTTAAAGGCCACCAAATTTTTCATCGAAGGGGCAAAAATGGCAATTTTAATTGGGAGTGCATAGAACTAAGTTTTAGCCTGAAGAGTGAATTGAATTAAGGCAAAAAACATTGCGCGCCAGACTATGGACTGTTACCTAAAAAGCTAATTTTGCGCCCGAATTAAGGTTTTAGAAACAATTTAAATTTTACTATAAAATGGCAAAAAACAGAACTTTTACGATGATTAAGCCGGATGCTACAGGCGCGGGTAATACGGGTGCAATTATTAAAATGATTGAAGAGGCTGGCTTCCGCATTGTTGCTATGAAAAAAGCTCATTTGAGCACAGATCTGGCTGGTAAATTCTATGAAATCCATAAAGAACGGCCTTTCTATGGCGAGTTAGTTGCCTATATGAGCAGTGGCGCCATTGTTCCCATGATTCTGGAAAAAGAAAATGCGGTAGAAGATTTCAGAAAACTAATTGGAGCAACCGACCCTAAAAAAGCGGCACCGGGCACCATCCGGGCTCTGTTCGCCAAGTCGATCGATGCGAATGCCATCCATGGTTCCGATTCTGACGAGAATGCTGTTATTGAGGGTAATTTCTTTTTCTCGCAGTTTGAACGATTTTAAAATCAGATGCTGGATACTGGTTGCTAGATTCCAGCAACTAGCATCTAGCGTCCAGTATCAAGAATCCAGTAACCAGAATCCAGAACCAACATGCAAATAGATCCACACTACTCCGAAAAATTTGAAACGCGTCATAACGCACCCGATGCACAACAAATTGCTGAAATGTTGAAAGTAGTGAAAGCTGCTTCGGTTGATGAAGTCATCGATCAAACAATTCCGTCAAATATCCGGCTAAAAAAATCACTTAACCTTCCGGCCGCACAATCTGAGTACGAGTTTTTGAATTCATTTAAGAAGACGATTTCAAAGAATAAGATTTATAAATCATACATAGGCACAGGTTACTACAATTGCATAACACCAGGTGTTATACTTCGCAATATTTTAGAAAATCCGGGTTGGTACAC
>JAEUUB010000282.1 GCA_016787745.1 Cyclobacteriaceae bacterium | reverse complement strand
CGGATCAACATTTGCTTTTGTGGTGAGTCTTTAATCTTTTCCAAATTTTTGAACCCTCGGCCAAAGTAGGTGGCAATCTTTCGCTCTGTCAACCGGGCAATGCCAAGTTCATTATAGAGTGCGGTAACGGCTTTAACTTTTTGTTGTTTATTGAAGTTTCTGGTAGTTGTCCAACGCACTAAATCGCGTTTACTTTTCCCTTTCGCCTTTTCCATAGCTTTAATGAGCAGATAGGTTTTTTTGTTAGCCAGAATATCGCCCCCTACTTGCTTACCGAATTTCTTTTGATCGCCATACACATCCAGCAAATCATCTTTTAGTTGAAACCCAATACCGATGTTTATTCCAAACTCCTTCAACGCTTTCCTATCTCTTGCATTGGCGTTCGCCAGCAGGGCCCCAAACTCAAGGCTAAATCCTAATAGTACGGCCGTTTTAAGTTTAATCATTTGAAGATACTGTGCTTCGGTAACTGTATTTCTCGCTTCAAATTCCATATCCCATTGCTGACCTTCGCACACCTCGGCAGCACATTGATTAAAAATGGGTAAAAGTTTTTTTAAGGTTTGTGCCGGAAGATCAGAAAACTGATCATACACTTTCACAAACATCACATCACCAGAAAGAATGGCAGTATTTACACTCCACTTTTCATGTACGGTCGCTTTCCCTCTCCGCAAAGGGGCATTATCCATTATGTCGTCATGCAAAAGAGTAAAATTGTGAAAGGTTTCCGTAGCCGTTGCGTATTTCACTATTTTTTGTGGATCGCTTTTATACAGCGTATAGGTTAGAAGCGCCAGCAGGGGACGAAGTCTTTTCCCGCCCAACGACATGATGTATCGGATGGGTTCATACAGGCTCTTGGGTTGAGACCCAAACGTTTGTCTTCTTATTTCCTGTTCTATCAAACGAAGCAATGCAGAATGTGAAATCATGAAAAGCTATTCAAAGTTTAAATCTATCATTCTCCGGTCAACATCGGTCTTCTTTATTCGAACTTTCACTTCGTCACCCAAACGGTAAATTTTCTTTCTTCTGCGGCCAATGACCCGATAATTCTTCTCATCAAATTCATAAAAATCATCTTTCATATCGGCCATGCGCACCATGCCTTCGCACTTTGTTTCAACAATTTCAACAAATACGCCAAAATCAGTTACGCCAGTAATAATGCCGTCATACACTTTGTTTTCGGCAAGGCTCATAAATTCAACCTGCTTGTATTTGATCGAGGCTCTCTCCGCATCGGCCGCACGTTTCTCTCTTTCCGAGGAATGAACACATTTGTCTTCATAATCCTTTCGCGAAACCGACTTACCTCCATCGAGGTAATGTTGAAGCAATCGATGCACCATCATATCCGGATACCTTCGGATAGGGGAAGTAAAGTGCGTATAATGATCGAAGGCTAGTCCAAAATGACCTTTTGCATCAGTCGTGTATTTGGCTTTTGCCATCGATCGCACGGCCAAAGATTGTAAAACATTTTGCTCGGGCTTTCCCTCTATCTCATCCATCAGTTTGTTTAGCGATCGCGAAACCGAAGCTGACTCTATTTGCATTTGATGACCAAACTGCTTGGCGAACTGAGCAAAGTCAGCAAGTTTTTCTTCGTTGGGCAAATCATGGGTACGATAAACAAATGTATTTTTCTCCTCCCCCTTTTTCATCTTGAAAATATATGTAGCTACTGCGCGATTGGCCAACAACATAAATTCTTCAATTAATTTATGGGCATCCTTTCGCACTTTTGGTACTACAGCCAACGGTTTGCCTTTCTCATCGAGTTTGAATTTTACTTCGGTGGTTTCAAAATTTACCGCGCCTTTCTTAAACCGCTCTTTGCGAAGAATATGATGCAGTCGATTTAAAATTTCTAATTCCTCAGCAAATATTCCTGTTCCTGATTCAATTACTTCCTGCGCCTGCTCATACGTAAACCGATGATCGGAATGGATGATGGTACGGCCAAACCACTCTTTATGAATTTTGGCTTTATCGTCTATTTCAAATACCGCAGCAAACGTAAGTTTATCTTCTTTGGGGCGTAACGAACAAAGCGCGTTTGACAATCGTTCAGGAAGCATGGGTACTGTACGGTCAACCAAATACACCGAAGTGGCCCGGTCAAACGCATCCTGGTCCAACACATTGCCGGGCGTTACATAGTGCGTTACATCGGCTATATGAACTCCAATTTCGTAGTGGCCGTTGTCCAATTTTTTAAAAGAGAGGGCATCGTCAAAATCCTTGGCGTCTTCCGGATCGATGGTAAACGTAAGCACCTCCCGAAAATCTTTGCGCTTTTTTATCTCCTCTTTGGTAATGTCTTCGCTGATTGTCTCCGAAAGCTTAAGCACGTTTTCCGGGAATCGAAAGGGTAAATCAAATTCTGCCATGATGGAGTGTATCTCCGCTTCGTTTTCTCCGGTCTTTCCTAAAATTTCGATCACCTTCCCTTCCGGACTTTTGTCGCCATCGGCCCATTTGGTAACTTCAAAAAGCACCTTATCATTGGCCGTTGCTCCATTCAGGTTTTCCGGGTAGATGAAAAAATCCTGGTAAATCTTTTTAAAGTCGGGAACCACAAAGCCAAAATTTCTAGAGAGTTCAATTCTTCCTACAAAGCGGTTACGACCTCTTTTAATAATTTCGGTTACTTTTCCTTCGGGATTATCGCCACTCTTTTTCTTTGAGACGGAAACGGCCACCGTATCGCCATGCAAGGCCGAGCCCAAATCGGACGTGCGAACATAAATATCCTTCATGCCTTCTTGTCCGGTAACTACATAGGCAAAACGAATGTTTACATGATCCACAATCCCTGTAAGGGCCTGAGACGATCGTGTAATTTTGTAATAGTCATTACTCAACTGCTCTATTTTCCCTTCTAATGCCAGTGCGTCTAACAGTTTATAGAGTTCTTCAATTAATGACTTTTTTTTAAGTCCCAGTTTTTTAACCAACTGCTGTGCACCGTACGCTTTTCCGGTTTCTTCCAAAAGGGTTATTAATGCAGAATACATTCCACTTTTTTCCTTTTTGTTCTTCCGGTCTTTCTTTTCTTTAAATTTCTTTTTACTCATTTGAATATCATGTTAACTACTTGCAACTATTTTTAAGCAAGTTTTTATTTAATCAATTAATGTCAGGGATTAATTATGAAGAGTGATATTGGAAGCGGGCTGATTGGATAAGGAAAACCTTATTGCTCCAAGGATGTTCTTTTATTTCAATCCTGAAATAAATCATTGTTGCAAAATTAGCACTAAAATCTGACAACCGTATTACGTGTTTATGATGTGAACAGGATCCACCAAAGGCATGCCCTTAAACTTTAGGTACAACTGCGCAATAGCCAACACATCGCCAATGCAGTATTCGGCAATTTTTTTTAGGTCCCCCTCCTGATAATACACTTTACTTACCATGGAACCATCCATTACCCCTTTGCTGGTGGGGATGTTAAAAAGGGTAGCCAGTAAGTCCAGCGAAGTATAGTGCTTGTAATCCCCAAACTTCCACATTTCGAGTGTATCCAGGTGGTTTATTTCCCACGGTTTTTTACCAGACATGTTTAGAATTGAGGGGAGTTGAATTCCGTTCACCAGCATTCTCCGGCACAGATAAGGGAAGTCAAATTCTTTTCCATTGTGTGCACAAAGTCGCACGGCTGGCCCCATCTTTTCAACAGTTTCCCGAAATTCAGTGAGCAGTTTGGCTTCCTCGTGATCAGCGAAATATTTTGTGCGTATCCCTAAGGTTCCTTGTTCATCTTCTGAGTATTTCCCAATAGCGATCACTACAATTTTCCCAAACTCAGCATAAATACCTGCTTTTTCATGAAACAAGTCTTCATCCGTTTGACCATCGTCACGCTTAAAAAAACTGGCCTTTCGTGCCCATTGAGCCTTGAGTCGCTCGCTTAGCTCATCGTAGTTATTTGCGCAACCAACAGTTTCAATATCAAGAAAGAGGATGTCTTTTAGGTCGGCATTCATAAATTAATTTTTAATGGATAAAAATAGGGATTCGATTGGGTACCTCAAATATGGTATAATACTTGTTTTAAAGAGGTTCCATGCGAATAATTTTGGTATCCCTTTTTTGCTT
This sequence comes from Cyclobacteriaceae bacterium, assembly GCA_016787745.1. GTDB lineage: Bacteria > Bacteroidota > Bacteroidia > Cytophagales > Cyclobacteriaceae > ELB16-189. The sequence continues at coordinate 2,809 of JAEUUB010000282.1, read as the reverse complement.
CCGATTTATTGCTCTTCCTTCTCTTCTGATTACATTAATTACTTCATGGATTCTTTTTCAAGCTGAGTCCCCACTGTTTCTTGTGTATGCTATCTGGACAAAACTTGTTACAACCGCTTTGCTCTTGCTCTTGGTTATTCTTTTCCGGTCGTCTCAATTCTATTTCTTTAATAATCTGGGCTTCTCTAATTTTTCTATCCTTGCCAGGGTATCAATAATTGACCTAACAATAGCTGTCTCGTTTTTCACGCTGGCCTTGATTTTATGAATAAACTGGAATTTGATAGCATAACCCTTGGATTTGGATTTCACCAGGTTCTTTCAAGTGTCTATATGACGTGTGAAGTTGGGCATGTGGTTGGTTTACTGGGAAGAAATGGGGCTGGCAAGTCCTGTCTGATGCGTATTGTTTTTGGAAGTATGAAGGCGGAAAGTAAATCTGTTCGATGGAATGGAAAGCATTTACTGGATAATTATATGAACAAACAAATTATTGCTTACCTACCGCAAGACAAGCTGTTACCGGATTTTATAACATTCCGACAAGCGATTGATCTTTATAAAATTGATTTTGAAAACATTGTGCAGGTGTTTCCTGATGTAAAGAATTTCGTAAGTAGAAAAACGAATGAAGTTTCAGGAGGCCAACGTAGATTTTTTGAAACGTTGTTGATACTTTTCTCTCAACATCCATTTTGTTTTTTGGATGAACCGTTCTCGGGATTGATGCCCATTCACATTGAGCGCTTACAGGAAATAATCCAAGCGGCAAAACAACGAAAAGGCATATTGGTTTCCGATCATTTGCATCGGCAGGTGCGAAGCATAGCCGACACGCTGTATGCGCTGGCTAATGGAAAAACTTACCTGATTAAATCGAATGAACAGTTGCTTGCGCTGGGATATCTTACAGCGTTATGAATGCAATACCCCTTCCGATTCAAGCTCTTTTATAAAAGTTAAATTGGCTTCGCTAATCGTGTCTGGAACGAAGACAAACTTACGGTCATAAATTTTATCTCCCACATAATAGCTTACCCAGTATTCATTGGTCAGATGAAATACCCGCGAATCAATTGGCTCCACGAGGACCGAACTATTGGCCGGAACGGTTTCTAAAAAATGACGCAAGGTTGAGGTACGTTGTGTTTCGCCTTCCTTCTCGCCATACCCCGTACTGGCCACCAGTGTATTTTCGAGAGCAAAAGAATTAGTATTAATGAGGTGTACTGCCCACTCATCCTGGTTCAAAATGTTTATTTTACGCACAACGGCAAGAGTTACATTCTTTACTTTAGGAATTTCTATGTCACGCTTCATTTATTTCCAAAATTTTCCTTTAATACTTGCTCTGCTTGTTTTCCTTGTGGGGTAAAATCCGAACGCCCAGGTTGCCCGGGACCTTTGGGGTACCACTTCCAAAAATATGCCCCCGCTAACCAGGGCTTATTCCAGGCCGACAGAAAAAAAGCCTGATAACATAAAGCCTGTGTCTCCTCAGAAACCGGAACTTCTTTCAACTCCGAGGGCCAGGTCCACGGTTCAATGGCCGCCTGCTTATCGCTTCGGTACCCAATCTCCGTAAAGATGACGGGCTTGTTGAATTTTCGCTGCACCCGTTCAATAGAAGCCATTGGAGCATTCCATTTACTAATTAATTCAGGCAACGTAGCCTCTTGCTTATTGGCCAATGAGAAATAAGCCTGCACACCAATGAAGTCGAGGGCATCCCAAAACTTAATGTGTTCATACTCTTCGTGAAAATTTGCTGCATAGATAAGCTTACCCGAATAGACCTTTCTTATTTTTGAAATAACAGCCCGCCATTCCGCTTCTCGTTTTGTTGTCTGTTGCAATTCCGTACCTAAACAGAAAAATTCAATTCTGTTTTTTTCGGCCAGTATGGCATAATGCAAAATAAAATCCTCGTAGTTTTTAAACCAGTGTTGCCAGGCCGTATCACTCTTCATGACAATATCACCCGGCCAACCATTTCGCACCCACAGGTGAGGTTTAAGCATTGTTTTAATTCCGGCTTTAAGTGCAAGTTTATTGGTTTCGGAGATTCCCGCATCTGATTCGCCCCACCAGATTTTTTCGGATGCGTGATTCGTATAAATGGAGGAAGAATTAGCATCGCGTTGCCACCCAAACGGGGTTTGAGAAATCCAGGTAACGTTACAAGCCACCAAAGATTCGATTTCCTTTTCGGTGACAATTTCCCGGCTACCTACCCAGCACACACCTCTATGCTTTGCGACTGCGGTCACCGGCTGTGAATCTGCCGGCTGGCAACGTTGACAAATACCTGCAAGAAAAAAGCAGAACCAAATTGACCAAAGGTGTTTCATTCCCTTCAAATTCAGAACGAATTTATAATTTCCATTTCAAAAAGCTCCGAGATTTTATTTTTCAAAACAGTTTTCACTTTGGCCATATCGGGTTCCGCCTCCAACTCCTGGTGTAAGGAAGTAACCGCTTTGTCGTTGATACCACATGGCACGATGTAGTTGAAATAATTTAACTGCGTATTCACATTAAACGCCAATCCATGCATAGTTACCCAACGACTTGTTTTAACACCCAAGGCGCAAATCTTCCGGGCTTTCCCTGGTTCATCCCCATCAAGCCAAACCCCGGTTAGTCCTGCAATACGGCCTGACTTTATCTTAAACTCCATCAGCGTCTGGATCACCGACTCTTCCAGCCTGCGCATGTATTGATGAATATCGGTAAAGAAATTCTCAAGGTCGATAATCGGATACACCACAATCTGGCCCGGACCATGGTAGGTGATATCGCCTCCTCG
>JAEUUB010000268.1 GCA_016787745.1 Cyclobacteriaceae bacterium | reverse complement strand
CATGGGCATACTACCTATGATTTTAGCATTCAATGGCTCGACAGTAAAGGTATTGTGCATGCAGAAATCGAAAGACATTGTTACATTGCCAGCAAAGAATTTTATCTAAAAAGAAAAGGGCTTAGTCAAAGCCCGAAATTGGAAATTAACTTTAGTAAGAAATGATAAAGGTAGGAGAGATCCTGGTCTCGGATGATATTAAAGAGGTTGAATTTGTTTGCAATCTTGAAAAGTGCAAGGGCGCCTGTTGTGTGGAGGGTGATTTGGGAGCCCCCCTGGAAGAATCGGAACTGGAAATAATGAAGTCGATTCAAAAAGAAATAGAACCCTATATCACGAAGGAAGGACGGGAGGCGATCAAGGAACAGGGACCCTACATTCTTGACGAAGATGGTGATTTTTCAACGCCTACCATTGGTGGTAAGGAATGTGCGTATGCGTTATACGATGCGCAGGGTGTTCTTAAATGCGGTATCGAACAAGCATATCTGGATGGGAAAACAAGTTTTCGCAAGCCTATTTCCTGTCACCTATATCCAATACGAATCACGACCAACAAAAAAGGTTTTGAGGCCGTCAATTATCATAAGTGGGACATCTGTTCGGCTGCCTGCAAGTTAGGGCAATCACTGGGCGTGCCTGTTTATAAATTTTTAAAAGACCCGCTTATTCGCAAATACGGGATCGACTGGTACAACGAACTTGTCGTTCAGATAGAAAGCAAATAAAGAGATTGTGGGCATAAAAAAGAGGCTGTCTCAAAAGTCGAATAAGATTGAAATGTCATTCCGGCCTTGAGCCGGAATCCCATCATCCACTTAAAAAACGGGATCGCGGGTCGGTGCCCGCGATGACCACATGACTTTTGAGACAGCCTCTTCTAAAGCATGCTCCTTGAAATTTATTCAGCTACCACGTTTACCGTAATAGTATGTTTTACTTCTTTATGAAGATCAAGAGTTACAATGTAGGAACCTAATTGTTTAGGTTGCTCTTTGAAATGTACTTTCTTACGATCTACCTCAAAGCCTTTTGTTTTCAGAATTTCAGCGACCTGAACAGCGGTTACCGCGCCAAATATTTTACCGGATTCTCCAGCTTTGGTTCCAATTCCCACGGTCAGTTCTCCAATTTTTGCAGCCAGGGCTTCCGCATCTTGCTTTAGCTTTGCCGCCTTATGCGCAGCCTGACGAATATTCTCAGCGATTAATCGCTTGTTAGAATCGTTAGCAATAATAGCAACCCCGGTGGGTA
>JAEUUB010000250.1 GCA_016787745.1 Cyclobacteriaceae bacterium | reverse complement strand
CCTTAATTTTTTGTTTTCCGCAAACGATTTCTACATTTGATCAACCAATAACTGGTCAACCAATTTATGAGAGTTGATTTTTTGAAGAATTTCAAAGAGATAGAGATTGAGACTCCGGCAGATAAAATTATCCGCCAAATCCGAGACCTAATTTCATCCGGCCAACTTAAGCCTGGCGACCGTTTGCCTTCCGAAAGATTAATGAGTGAAAAATTCGGAGTCGGTAGAACCTATGTTCGGGATGCAATAAGGAAACTTGAGTTTTATGGCATTCTCAAAACTTTACCCCAAAGCGGAACGGAAGTTTCTGGCTTGGGAATTACAGCGTTAGAGGGTTTGATCACCGATGTTCTGAAATTGGAGCAGCATGACTTTAAAGCGCTTATTGAAACGCGGGTTTTACTCGAAAGGAATTCAGCTTTTAACGCGGCCCAAAGGAGAACGGAGGCGGACCTGGAGGGACTGCGTAAAGCTTTAGCCGCTTATGAAACTGCTGTTTTGGATGGCCGATCTTCTGTGGAGGAAGATTTAATGTTTCATCTGAAAATAGTTGAAGCGGCAAAGAACTCCGTTTTGATGTCATTGATGATGATTGTGACACCAGACATTTTAACCTATTTCACAGAGAACAAAATATGTGCTGGAGATAGACCGATATCTGCTTTGCGTGAACACCATGATATATTAAAGCATATTGAAGATAGTAATCCTGAAAAGGCGGAGGATGCCATGCGTCACCACCTTCAGGAACTTCTGAACTTTTCATCAAACCAAAAACCTGGAAACCAATGAGGAGAAAGAATAAGAAACAATAACAAAAATGGATTAGCTAAGAGCTAATCCATTTGGCAGGATTGAAGAATCGGTTCCTCGCAAAAAGCTCCGAAACCTCAGTAGTCACATGCTATCTGCAAAGATAGTGGATTTAAAAAATAATCCATAGTCTGCTCCTACTTACCTGCCCAAAGGAGTTAAAAAAATTACTAACACATTAAAACGAAATATGGAGAATAATACTACCCAACAAAGGCGTTTAGTTGCTGCATTTTGGCAAATTGTTCTGGTGGCATTTATAACAATAAATGTGCAAGCTCAGAGTAAAGTACAGGTAACAGGAAAAGTTTCGATGGCTGATAATACTAGTCTTCCCGGAGTTTCTGTCCTTGTTAAAGGAACAACCGTTGGAACTGTTACAGATGCTGATGGCCGTTATGCAATTGAAGCCAACTCAAATGACTTCTTGGTTTTTTCATTCATTGGAATGGAAACTACCGAAGTAGCAATTAATGGAAGGTCAACTGTTGATCTTGTTTTGAAAGAAGATGTACAAACACTATCTGAGGTTGTTGTTATTGGATATGGTACCGTTAAAAAGTCACACCTTACAGGTGCAGTTGCTCAAGTTGGTGGTGATGACATTGCTGCTATTCAAGCAAACCGTGTTGATGACGCCTTAGCAGGTAAGTTATCAGGCGTTTTGATTCAAAATCAAAACGGAGAGCCAGGTGCAGATCCAAAGATTCAGGTTAGGGCCGCCTCATCTGTTTCAGGTGACTCAAATCCTCTGATCGTTGTAGATGGGTATCCAATTTCTGGAAGTTTAGCGACTATTAATCCAAACGACATTGAAAGTTTGGAGGTATTAAAAGATGCGGCTTCAGCTGCTATCTATGGTTCCAGGGGAGCTAATGGAGTTATTTTGGTTACCACAAAAAAGGGTAAGTCAGGCAGTGCCAAAATTAGTTACAATGGGTACACAAGCTTCTCAAGCAAGTACGTAAAGGATCTTGAAATGCTAAAGACAGCTGGAGAATGGGCTGATGAATTAGAAACAGGCATAGCCAATGGTGATTATGACCTTTCTGAGGTTGACCCACGGCTATTGGATTATAGGATAAATGGTTATAGAAATGCACCTGATGTAGTGAGTGTAGAAGATTGGCTTTTCCGTACCGGTAAAAGTACCAGCCATGATTTCAGCGTGAGTGGAGGTTCTAAAGATGTGAGTGTTTACGGCTCACTTGGATATTTAAAAACTGATGGTATTGTAATTACTCAAGGTTTTGAAAGATATAACGGTCGTTTAAATGTCGATGCTAAGTTGGGGGAGAGAATGAAGGCAGGATTAAATATCAATGGATCTGTAGGGAAGAGAGATATTGTAGGTTGGGATATGAGGGATCTTTTGAGAGCATATAGCATTAGTCCTATTTATCATACCGATGCTTCTATTGCATTTGTTCAACAATTGGATGCTCAGCGAGCAGCATTAGTTGCTGCCGGTGTGAATCCTTCTGGTGCAAATCTAACTAGAACATTTGATCAGGGTTATAGAGGAGGCAGTGCGCCTTTTAACAACAGTATCTATACGTTAAAGCCTGGAATGACGGCACAAGATTGGCATTATGGAAGAGAGGGTAATGGTATTGGAGGAACTGGCGATGCGGGCCCTGCAACCAAGCTTGATAACACAGAGCTTTGGCAAAAAACGTATTTTACCAACTTTAGTTCATACCTGCAATACAGCATCATAGACGGGTTGAATATAAAAACGGTTCTGGGTGGTGAAATCTACGATACCCAAGATTATTATTATCGTGGACTGGAGTCGGATGCTCAAGCACGTGGTGCTGAAACCGATTTGGATCAAACAGATACAAAAAAATCATCATGGTTAAGTGAAACAACCCTTAATTATGCAAAATCTATTGGCAAGCATGACATATCTGCTGTGGCCGGAATTGAATTTCAAAATCTCTATACCAAAGGGACTTCTATAAATGCTATAAACGTGCCCTTTGGTGAAATTCAAAATTATAACTTAATACTTCCAGCAAATATTACTGTAACGGAGAGAGATGAGACGATCTCGAGAAGAAGCGTTTTTGCAAGGGTCAACTATGCGTATGATAATCGTTATATGCTTTCGGCATCGCTTAGAAGAGACGGTGATTCCCGATTCGGGGCGAATAATCGATATCAATCATTCCCATCGGTTTCTGTAGGTTGGAATGTACATAACGAATCCTTTTTCAGCTCTGACCTTCTGAGTAATTTAAAACTACGTTTCAGCACGGGGTCTTTAGGTACAACATCTTTTCTAGGAGCGTACAGTTCATTGAGTCTTTTGAATCCCCGCACAACTGCATTAGGGAGTGGGTACGTTATCCCAACCACTGTAGCGAACCCTGATTTAACCTGGCAATCTACCACTTCGAACAACTACGGTACGAGTCTGGGTTTCTTGCATAATCGTTTCACCTTGGGTGTGGATTACTATACATCCGATGTCAAAGACATGCTGATTAATCAAAGTGTTTCGGAAGTAGTTGGTGTACCTTCCGTCATACTTAATCGCGGTGATGTGAGAAGTTCCGGAATGGAGTTTGAATTAGGTGCGTTAGTTATGGAAAAGAAAGGTGTCACCTGGAATGTCAGTGCCAATCTCTCAACAGTCAATACAGAAATTACCAGCCTGGGTGATCTTGAAGAACTGCCACGGGTAATTTACGGGCAAAGCGGTAGAGGTCCCTACTTTAGAAATTACGTTGGCGGACAAATTGGAGAGATGTGGGCATTACAAACATTAGGAGCAGTTGAAACCATATATATGGCAGATCCATCCAGAAATATTGGCATCACTAGTTCAGAATATTATGTCAAAGATCAGCAATTACCAGGTGAGCCTGGATATGGAGTAATTGATGGGACAAAGACAGTTGATGAGGGTGGTGATTTAGTAAAAGTAGGACAAAATACACCCGATTTTTACTGGGGTTTGAATACTTCTGTTTCATATAATGGGTTTGATCTGTCACTCCAATTGCAGGGAGCCCAGGGCGGAGAAGTCTTTAACGTTGACCCGATTTACTATGGATCAGAATTTGGTGGAAGATTACGGGCTAGCTTTGATGTTGATAAAGATGGCTTTGCTGACCACAATGGGGTGCCTTATAAAACATCACAATTTCAGTTAGACGCGCAGGTACAAGATGCGTCATACTTAGCATTTAGAAACGTGACTTTAGGATATACCCTTAAGCCGAGTTGGGTAAGTAAGGCAGGTATCAGTTCTGCAAGGATATATGTAGCAGCCACTAATCTGTTCTATTTGATGGGCAGTAATTACACCTCTTTTAATCCTGAAGGAGTTGAAACTACTAATCCTGGTTATGCAGGGCCAACCACATATGGGGTGCAAGTTGGTGCGAGCCCGGTGGTGAAGAGCTTTACCGTGGGTTTAAATGTTAATTTTTAATGATTAAAAAGATGAAAAAGATAAATGTAATTCTTGGATTACTATTGCTGATTACAGCATGCGATAATAATTTGGAACAATTTCCACCAAACATTGCCAGTTCAAACTCATTGACGGATTTTGGAGGGGTTTTGAACGGGGCGTACTATTATCAGCTCGCATCGGTCACTCCAATGGCTGTAATGGGAGACTTCCGGGCTGACAATGCGCACATGACCGAATCTCCATATACTGAGTTTGATCAATTCACTCCCAATTTAGTGGCAATGAATAATCAATTTTTCGGCCCCTTCTATTCCGCTTTATATAAGTCAATACTAAGTGCGAATAACGTAATTGAAAATTCAAAGGACGCTATTCAGGTTGGTGAGGCTAAGTTTGTAAGGGCTTTGTCCTACTTCAAATTGGTTCTGGTTTTTGGTGATGTGCCGGTGAATTTATCCCCATCGCCAAGTCCTTCTGATCCATCTATTTTCGAAAGACAACCGGTTTCTTCTATCTACAATGAAGTGATCATTCCTGACCTGGAAGCAGCGATAGCTGCTTTGGTCCCTTCCCCAAGAGTGGCCGGGCGTGCTTCGAAATATGCAGCGCAAGGATTGCTGGGTAAAGTTTATATGCACATGGGTAATTTTGCCCTGGCAGAAACAAATCTTGCTGCCGTAGTAAACGGAGCTACCGCTGCAGGGATTATCCTGAAACCCAGTTTTACTACCATTTTTGGCGTGGCAAATGAAACAAATAACACGGAAGTCATATTTGCAACCAAGATATTAAGCTCCGTTGTTGATGAATACGGCTTTACTGAATTTTGGGGATGGTACGGTGGACTTGATACGAAATCTCTGGCGCCACTCGATGCTGATCTTGATGCTGCTTTCACTGCAATGGAAACAGCTGATACCGGTGCTAAAACAGATTTAAGAAGAGCGGTAACTATCAATGCAGGAAAAACTGCATCTCCTAAGTTTCCTCAAACAGGTGGTGCTGATCACGACTGGATAGAACTAAGATTTGCGGATGTGCTCCTTTTATATGCAGAAGCATTGAATGAGAATGGCAAATCGGACGAAGCACTTGTTCAATTGAATAAAGTACACACTCGGGCTGGATTAACTGCCCTGACTAATGCGGTGTTAAGTACTCAGGCTTTGGTTAGACAAGCCATCTATAATGAGAGAAGGTTAGAGTTGGCGTTTGAAGGGCATAGGTGGTTTGATTTAGTTAGAACAGGTACCGTAAACGCTGAAATGGGCCAAACGGTAGATAGTAAATATCATATATTTCCTATTCCGCTCTCAGAAATACTTGCAACAAATGGAGTAATAACACAAAATGATGGCTACTAATAATTAGTGTTATTAACGATGGTGAAATGAGCTGACTAAAAGGATTTCATCCGGATCGAAGAACCGAAATGAAATCCTTTTTTTTAAAAGAATTCTTTCAGCACGCCTGATTGAGTGACCTATTACAGTTTTGCCTGTTGTTGTTTGCAGAAAAAAATATCAGCTTGAAAGTAATATAATGATCAAACAGAATCCTATCGGTAATAGAACTCTTTATGCAGTTCTTGCACTAATTATCTTCACATTTTCATGTGGTCAGCAACGGAATTCAGTTGTAAAGAACCTGGATGAGCTAAATGCTGCCGTAGCTATCGCAAAACCCGGTGATAAAATTGTAATGGCCAATGGAGTTTGGGAGAATGTTGAATTGCTCTTTGAGGCACACGGAACGGAAGAAAATCCAATTGAATTAGTTGCAGAAAAGGAAGGGGAAGTGATTCTTTCCGGATTATCGAATTTGAGAATAGCGGGAGAGTATCTTTCCATATCGGGATTGGTGTTTAAAAATGGATATACACCAACCGGTGAAGTGATTTCTTTTAGAAAGGATAAGAATGCATTGTCAAATCATGTTACTGTCAAAAATTGTGTTATTGATAATTATAGTAACCCCGAACGCTTTATCTCCGATATCTGGGTATCTATTTACGGCAAGAACAACACGTTTGAACACAATAGTTTAATCGATAAAAGAAATTCAGGTGTTACGCTGGCGGTACGTTTGGATACGGAAGAAAGCAGAGAGAATCATCATCGTATTATAAACAACTATTTTGGGCCACGTCAAAATCTGGGATCGAATGGAGGAGAAACTATTCGAATTGGAACCAGCCATTATTCGCTCAGCAATTCAAACACATTGGTGGAGAACAATTACTTCGATCGGTGCAATGGCGAGCATGAAATTATCTCCAATAAATCAGGCAGCAATATTTATAAGTCGAATGTCTTTTATGAATGTGTAGGAACCTTAACGATGCGCCACGGAAAATACACGTTGGTGGAAAATAATTATTTTCTTGGCAATGGCAAAGTAAACACGGGTGGTATTCGCGTGATCAATGAGTACCAAACTGTAAAGAACAACTACCTGACCGGACTTACCGGATATCGATTTCGCGGAGCATTGGTTGTAATGAATGGAGTGCCTAACTCTCCAATCAATCGTTACAATCAGGTAGTGGATTCAAAAATTGAAAACAATATTTTAATCGATTGTGATTACATCCAATTATGTGCAGGAAGCGATCAGGAACGTTCGGCAGTTCCCATCGGCACAACCATGACAGGAAATGTCTTTATGAGCAAAACCAATCTTGATCCGTTTACTATTTATGATGATATCTCGGGAATAACATTTAAAAATAATTTCATTAACAAGGATGCGAAGTTATCCATCCCAACTGGTTTTGAAGCGATTGATTATTCTGTTAATACAAATGAGAACGGCTTAAAAGTACCTAACAAAGAAATTTTAGAAAAGATCGGGTTTCAGTCTGTAAAGCTTCCTGTTACACGGGATGATGTGGGCGCCCCGTATTATCCAAAGCCGGATAAAGAAATAACATTTGGTTCAGGGAAAACAATTCAGGTAACTGCAGGTGAAAACACAATCCTGGATGCGCTTCAGGATGCTGAAGATGGCGATGTACTTTTATTACAAAATGGAGGTGAATACTTGCTTACAAAAGATTTGAAGTTGACTGCCATGGTTACCTTAAAATCTGAGATCGGTGCGAAAGCTATTATTAAATCCACCAGATCCACTTTTTTCCAGATTGAAAATGGTGGCAGCCTGGAATTGGTAAACGTAAAGTTAGATGGGACTGAATCTCCGGATGAAGCAGGCATTCAGGTTATCAGCACGACCAAGTATGCAATGAACAAAAATTACAAACTGTTCATCCGCGACTGTGAGGTCGTGGATATGAATGTTAATCATTCTTATAATTTTCTGAAAATATATCAACACACCATGGCCGATTCTATCCTTGTGGAGAACACTACATTTAAAAATATGACGGGATATGTGTTTACACTCGATCGGGAAATTGAAGACTTGGGTATTTACAATGTTGAAACGCTCTATATTAATAATTGCAAATTTGAAAATATAGAAGGTGCGATTACAAATATTTACCGTGGCGGAACAGATGAAAGTACGTTCGGCCCAATCGTGACGATAGCGAATACGGAGATCTTAAATTCAGGTAAAGGAAACCGAAATAAAACGGGCGCTTCCATGCTGTTTCATGGCGTTCAAAATTTGAACATCCACGATGTAGTGATGGACAATGCTGCTCCAATCAACCTTTATCTGACAAACGGAGATCCGATCACAGTTCTTAAAGATATAAAGTTGAAGAACACTTCACCGATAATCTCCAACAACAATCAGTTTGTTCAAGAGAACATTACGGTGGTTAAATAATGATTCGGATAGTTACCATATCGATTTTGCTTTTTGCTGGTCTTTCCATGGGATACAGCCAACAGCATCCTTGCTTGATTATTACAAAGGAAAGTATTCAGCAACTTCAGATGGGTGCTAACAAGTATGAACTATTTAATAACTCATATGCTTCTGCAAAAGCTGAAGTGGACGAAGCAATGCGGTTGCCTATTTCAGTTCCGACACCAAAAGATTTAGCAGGAGGCTTTACCCATGAACAACACAAGAACAATTTTCTAATCCTTCAAAAAGCTGGTGTTGTTTTTCAAATTAGTAAGGATGAGAAATATGCCCAGTGGATAAAAGATGTTTTGTTCGCTTACGCGGAATTGTATCCAACGTTTGATCGGCATCCGGACAAACGATCCTATTCTCCAGGTAAATTTTTCTGGCAATGTTTGAATGATGCTAATTGGCTTGTGTATGTGAGTCAGGCCTATGATTGTATTTATGATTGGCTTCCAAAAAATGATCGTGAGAAATTAAACAAGAATCTTTTTCGACCACTGGCGGATTTTCTTTCTATCGAAACACCACAATTCTTCAACAGAATACATAATCATAGTACGTGGGGAAATGCTGCGGTAGGAATGATTGGCCTTGTTATGAACGATGAGGAACTAATCAATCGTGCGTTGTATGGAATACCCGATGAACTTGTGAAGATAGGAGGGAAGGACAATGATGGTGCAACGATATATCAGGAAGGTGCCAAAGGATTTTTAGCACAAATTGATCACAGTTTTTCACCCGATGGATATTATACGGAGGGACCTTATTACCAGCGTTATGCCATGTATCCCTTTTTGCTATTTGCGCAAGCACTGGCCAACACAAGACCGAAGCAAGAGATATTCAAATACAAAAATGGAGTTTTGATTAAAGCCGTGTACGCCTTGTTGAATCAAACAGATTCAAATGGTGAGTTTTTCCCAATCAATGATGCAGCGAAGGGTATGTCCTATTTATCGCGTGAGTTGATTTCAGCAGTAGGCGTTGCTTATTACTTTGGAACAAAAGATCCATCGTTACTTTCTGTCGCAAAACTTCAGCAGCGTGTCTCGTTGGATGTGGCAGGATTGTCGGTTGCGGAAGGAATTTCAAAAGGAATGGAAAAACCGTTCATTAAAAAAAGCATTCAACTGAGTGATGGTGCCAACGGAGACGAAGGAGCCATTGGAATTCTTCGAAGCAGAGAGCCGAATCAGGATTTGACATTGGTGATGAAGTATTCAAAACACGGGATGGGCCATGGTCATTTTGATAAACTTTCTTTTTCAATGTACAATAACGGCAAGGAAGTGTTTCAGGATTATGGTGCAGCGCGGTGGGTAAATATTGAGCAGAAAGATGGTGGCGGATATTTGAAAGAAAACAATTCCTGGGCAAAGCAAAGTATTGCGCACAATACTGTAGTTGTGAATGGGCAAACACAGTTTAATGGAAGTGTACAAGTGGCTGATACGTTTCATGGCACTCCATATTTGTTTGAAACCAATACAAAAGGATATCAGGTAATGAGTGCCTTTGAAACCAATGGATATGAAGGCATCAAAATGCAGCGCACACTTGTGCTCATTGAAGGAAATCATTCCATTGTGTTGGATCTGTTTAAAATAAATTCTGAAAAGAAGAATACGTATGACTTCCCCCTTTACTTCAAAGGCGATGTTATGAAAACAAGTTTTGCCTTTCAGGTTTCAAAGGAATTATTACCGATGGGCAAAAACAATGGCTATCAACATCTATGGAAGGAAGCTTCAGGCGTAGTAAGTGATGATAAACTTTCTTTTAGCTGGTTTGATAAGGGGAGTTTTCAAACAATTTCAAGTGCGGTTCATGCGGGCGACAGCGTTTTGTTTGCACGGGTAGGCGCAAATGATCCTTCTTTTAATTTAAGAAGAGAACCGGTTTTTATTATAAGAAGAACGGACACAGGCAATACACTTTTTGCAAATGTATATGAAGTGCATGGCAATTACTCTCCGGTAGAAGAGATTGCAACTGATGCCTATAGTTCGATCAGGAAGGTTTCAATTGTACATGATGCGATGAACTATTCAGTTGTAAAAATTGAACATGTGAATAATCAGGTAGACTATTTTGCAATGGCGAATAACAATTCGAAGGCAAGTGCAAAGCATGTAGTGGAAATTGCTGGTGAGAAACTAGAATGGACAGGAGCTTATAAATTATTTAATAGAACCGAAAAATAAGAATATGAAACGATCAAGTGAGAAATACATCCTAACAGAGGATATGAAATGGGAGGAACTGGGAGGTGGCGTTTCCCGAAAAATGTTGGGCTATGATAATCAAATCATGATGGTGCTGGTAAAATTTGAAAAAGGTGCTGTAGGGTCACCACATAGTCACTTCCACACGCAGGCTACCTATTGTGCAGCTGGAAAATTTGAGTTTGAAATTGACGGTGTTAAGCAGGTAGTAAATGCCGGAGATGGAGTTTATATCGAACCCAATCTAGTGCACGGTGCTGTTTGCCTTGAAGCGGGTATTTTGATCGACACCTTTAGTCCGGTTCGTGAGAATTTTCTTGACGGATCAGGAGTAAGCTATTTTGGAAAGAAGTAAGATCATAATTAGAACCAACCTGGGCTATGAAAATTAAAGGATTGAGATGGTGGATTATCGGGTTGATATTTTTGGCAACTCTTATTAATTATATCGATCGCTCATCATTAGGAATTATGTGGCCAAGCATCTCTAAAGATTTAGGGATGGATAAAAATGATTATGCACTTATACTAAATGTGTTTATGATTTCTTACGCGGTCGGCCAATCAGTATTTGGACGTCTATTGGATAAGATTGGAACACGTGTTGGTTTTGTTATTTCTATTTCGGTTTGGGGAGTTGCTACCATGCTTCATGCAGTAGCAAGAGGGATTCTTAGTTTTTCATTCTTTCGAATTGTGCTTGGAGTAGGAGAGGCGGGTAACTGGCCTGGTGCTGTGAAGAGTAATGCCGAATGGTTTCCTGCAAAGGAACGCGCCTTTGCGCAAGGGATATTTAATGCGGGTGCATCGATTGGTTCTGTTGTAGCACCTCCATTAATTGCCATTCTGTGGGTTGGGTTTGGATGGAAAGTCACTTTTATTATAGTTGGTATACTTGGCTTGCTTTGGGTGATTCCGTGGCTCATTATCAACAAAGCAACGCCAGGCTCTCATCCCTGGATAACAGAAGAAGAACGTAAGTATATCACGTCAGGTCAAACAAGTATTGAGAAGGATAACATGGCAACGAAAGGTTTGTCGATCCAACAAATTCTTTCTCATCGCGAATCGTGGGCAGTTTTGATTTCGCGTTTTTTTATTGAGCCCATCTGGTGGTTGTTTGTTGGATGGATGCCGATTTATCTGGCAGATCAATATGGTTTTGATGTGAAGGAGATTGGATTCTTTGCATGGGTTCCGTATGTAGGTGCAGCCATCGGAAGTCTGGCAGGTGGTTATTTCTCAGGTCGTCTCATGCTGAATGGTGCAAGTGTTGATCAGGCAAGAAAGCGTACCATTACTATTGGCGGGGTCATCATGTTTCTAGGTCTGGTCGCGACCATCTTATTCGCCAATAATCCCGTATTGTTTGTTGTGATTGTAGCCTTTGTGCTATTCGGCTTTCAGTTTGTCATCAGTAACATACAAACTATACCCAGTGATTTGTTCAGTGGAAAGTCGGTGGGAACCTTGGCGGGGCTTGGTGGTTCGGTTGGAGTCTTTTCTGTCATCATCATGAATTTTCTTGTACCGATGATATCTGAGTATTCTTACACACCCATATTTATCATGATCGCAGTATTTGTTCCGCTAAGTGTTGCAGCTATTTATGGATTGGCAAAAGAGATTAAGCAACTTGATTAACAATAGAAGATAATTTTTAAAATGTAAACTATACAAAAAATGAAACTAAAAGGAAAAGTAGCAGTTATAACAGGAGCAACAGGAGGTATAGGTTTTGAGGTAGCAAAACGATTAGGCAAAGACGGATATATTGTTGTGTTAAACGGTATTGAAGACGAAATAGGGGCCCAGCGAGTAGAAGAGCTTACAAAGCTGGGGATTACCGCTGAGTACTATGGGTTTGACGTAACAAATGAAGAGGCTGTAACTTCTAATATTAAAGCAATAGGAGAAAAGTATGGTAGAATTGATGTGCTGGTAAATAATGCCGGAGGATTAGGTGGCCGATCAAGGTTTGAAGAAATGACCACTGAGTTTTATAGAAAGGTAATGGCACTCAACCTGGATTCAGTATTCTTTGCTTCACGGGCAGCGATACCTTACCTTAAGAAAGGTGAAAACGCTTCCATCATCAATTACACTTCAAATGCCGGATGGAATGCAGGAGGCCCTGGCGCTGGAATTTATGGTACTTCCAAAGCAGGTGTTCATGCTATAACGCGGGCATTGGCAAAGGATTTAGCTGAATACGGAATTAGGGTAAATGCAGTATCACCAGGTACTATTGACACTCCATTTCATGCTCAGATTAAGGAGACCAAACCAGAAGTATTTGCTTCATGGAAGAATAATATTTTGTTAGGAAGACTGGGTCAACCCGAAGAAGTGGCTTCTGTAGTTTCATTCCTGGCAGGGAAGGATGCATCCTTTTTGACTGCGGAAACCATTCAAGTAGGTGGTGGACAAGCATTGGGGATTTAATCGAAAATCATACGTCAATCAAGTTCATAATTTGTTTCGGGAAATTAAGTAATAACAAATGAAGCTGAAGGGAAAAGTAGCAGTTGTAACAGGCGGAGCAAGAGATATAGGGCGAGCCATAAGTATAAAACTAGCCAAAGAAGGAGCCAAAGTAGTTGTTAATTATTTTAGTAGCGAAGCGGATAGCAAAGCTACATTGGCAGCCATTAAGGAAGTTGGAGGTGAGGCTATTGCTGTGCGTGCTGACGTTACGAAGCAGTCAGACATTGACAATCTGGTTGCGAAAACGAAAGATGCCTTTGGTGAACGTGTTGATATTTTAGTGAACAATGCGGGTGGATTGTTTGCCAGAAAAACCATTGAGGAAATTGATGAAGCATTTTACGAAATGGTTATGGATGTTAATTTCAAAGGAACCGTGTTTGTGACAAAAGCCTTCAAGCCATTGATGTCGAAAGGTGGGGCAATCGTAAACCTTGCATCACAAGCAGGCCGGGATGGCGGAGGACAAGGGTCAGCCATGTATGCTGCATCAAAGGGAGCCATCATGACGTTGACCAGAAACTGGGCAAAAGAATTTGGACCACAAGGTATCAGGATCAATGCAGTAAATCCCGGATTGATCGCCACGAAATTTCATGATGATTTTACAAAAGATCAGGTGAGACAAAATGTGGCTGCCGCTACACCGCTTAGGAGAGAAGGAAAAGCTGAAGAAGTTGCGGACTTGGTAGCATACCTGGCAAGCGATGAGTCTTCATTTTTAACTGGTAATAACGTGGATATTAATGGGGGACTTGCGTTCTCTTAAGTGAACAATATATAAAGTGAAATGGGTTTGATTTTCACAATCAGCTGTTCGATATGAAGACTAGTGATTCAACAAAATCAATTGCAATTATTTGCGGAGGAGGACCTGCTCCGGGAATTAATGCTGTTATTAGTTCGGTAGCAAAAATATTCCTGAAGGATGGCTATCGGGTTATTGGTGTACATGAAGGATACAAAGGAATATTTTCCAGTACTCCGCAATTGAAGGAATTCAACTTTGATCACGCAGACCGGATTTTCAGCCGTGGAGGATCCACACTCATCATGAGCCGGAATAAGCCGCTGGATAGCGAGTTCAATACAAAATTTTTTGAGGATAACAATGTAAAATTGCTAATCACTATTGGAGGTGATGACACAGCCAGTACAGCTAACCGATTGTCAAAATTTTTAAAACAGAAAGGTTTAGATGTAAGCAATATTCATGTGCCCAAAACAATAGACAATGATCTTCCTTTGCCTGATCGAAACCCAACATTTGGATTTCATAGCGCGAAGGATGAGGCGGTAAAAATTGGCAACACAATTTATGAAGATGCCCGAACAAGTCAGAATTGGTTTGTAGCCTCCATCATGGGAAGAACGGCTGGGCACCTTGCTTTTGGTGTTGCATCGGCTTGTCATTTTCCTATGATGATCATTCCGGAAATGTTTTCGAATACGAAACCAACGTTAGATAAGATTGTCAACTTGATTATTTCTTCGATGATTAAGCGGAAAATTTTAGGTATCAATTATGGTGCTGTTATCGTGAGCGAAGGGGTTTTTCACATACTCGATGAAAGTGAACTTAAAAATAGTGGAATTCAGTTTACCTTCGATGACCACGGGCATCCCGAACTAGGCAATATCAGTAAGTCGACAGTTATAAATGTTTTGGTTCAACGAAGACTCAAGGAGTTAAACCTATCGATTAAGAGCAGACCTGTCGAAATTGGGTATGAACTACGTTGCTGCCGCCCCATAGGGTTTGATCTAACACTTTGCACCTTGCTTGGGCTAGGGGTAAAGAAATTGTATGATAACGGATTATCGGGGTGTATTGTATCAACAAATTCTAATGGTGACATTTCGCCCATGTTCTTAACGGAGTTGGAAGGGAAGAATGGAAAGATTAATCCACGTTTGGTGGATATGACTTCTGAAATTGCAAGGCTTTGTTTTCAGAATCTTCATTACCTCACTGGATCTGATATGGAAGAAGTATCTTTTTTGGATTCTCCACAGGAATTCGATTTTCACAAAATATTGGAATGGAAAGTTTAGCAAAGAAAAAGGTAGTAACTTTTGGTGAGGTGATGATGCGGTTGTCTCCTCCTGGGGTAGCCACGTTTGCACAAGCGCAAAGTGCAGATATTACTTATGGTGGTGGCGAGGCAAATGTATCTGTCGCACTTGCTTACATGGGACTACAGGCGTGTCATGTAACCCGTTTTCCAGACAACAATTTGGGTAAAGCAGCTACACAATTTTTGCGGCATCACTGGGTGGATACAAGCTATGTGATTTATGGCGATCACCATTTGGGATTGTATTTTTTGGAGAAAGGCGCCATTCATCGATCCAGCCAAATTGTCTATCAGCGGGAGGGGTCCTCTTTTTCTAAGATTCAACCAGATATGGTGGACTGGACCGAAATCTTAAAAGAGGCTGATTGGTTTCATTGGACAGGAATTACCCCAGCGGTTTCCCAAGGTGCGGCAGCATGCTGCGCGCAAGCAATAAAAACTGCCAATAAATTGGGAGTAACGGTTTCAGGCGATATTCATTCCAGAAGCAGCTTGTGGAACTATGGAAAAGATCCCCGGGATATTATGCGTGCCTTGATTGATGGAACGGATATAGTTATTGCAAGCCAATTTGATATGGATAAGTATGCGGATGCTGTGAAATCAGAAAAAGGGAGTTTCATTGATCAGGCAAGTCAATTCATGAAAGAGTTTGGCAGAATAAAAAAAGTGATTGATAAAGACAGAATTTCTGTAAGCGGATCACACAATAGGATCAAGGGAAAGTTATGGAACGGTCAACAACTGTTTGAGAGTGAAGAGTACGACATTACACCCATTGTAGACCGTGTGGGTACAGGCGATGCCTTTGCCGCGGGGCTCATTTATGGTATGTTACATCATGAGGATGCAGAAGCAATACGTTTTGCCACAGCAGCTTGCACTTTAAAACATTCCATAGAGGGAGATGCAAATTTGGTTTCTGAGAAGGCAGTATTAAAATTATTAACAGGAGATTTATCTGGTAAAATTCAACGATAGAAATGCATGGCAAAATTTAGCAGAGTAGACGTGATAACTAAAATGTGGGACACGGGCCTTGTTCCCTTGTTTTACAGTCGCGAACTGCAAGTTGTTAAAAATGTAGTAAAAGCTTGTTATGAGGGTGGTGCCCGGGTTTTTGAATTTACGAGTCGTGGAGATTTTGCTGCCGATATATTCCGCGACTTAAATAAATATACATTAGCTGAATTGCCGGGGATGGCCCTCGGAGTAGGTTCAGTAATCGATGCCTCTATGGCCTCGAACTACATTCAATTGGGTGCCAATTTTATTATCACACCTGTATTTCGTGAGGATGTAGCTTTGGTTTGCAACCGAAGTAAAATTCTATGGTCTCCTGGATGTGGCACGCTTACAGAGATAGCTAAAGCCGAAGAATTAGGATGCGAAATGGTAAAATTGTTTCCGGCCGAAACCTATGGGCCTGCTTTTATTAAAGCTATTAAAGGCCCGCAACCATGGACAGAGATTATGCCAACGGGCGGAGTTTCACCAACACCGGAGAGCCTGAAAACATGGTTTGATGCGGGAGCAAAATGTGTGGGGATGGGGTCACAGTTGATCTCAAAAGAGATCTTGCAAGAAGGAAACTATTCTTTGCTAGAGAAGCAAACCCGGTTTGTGATTGATACTATTAAATCCTTAAGGAAGTGACTCAATAAAGGGACAAGATTTTCCATTATTCAAGGGCAACTATATGATTAAGAAAATACTACTTGCTATAATGGCGTTTGGCCCTGGGATATTTGCCATTGGTTACACCATAGGCACAGGGAGTGTAACTTCAATGATAGTGGCAGGAAGTACCTATGGGATGCAGTTGCTTTGGGTTTTGTTTCTAAGTTGTCTGTTCTCGGGTTTGCTCATGCATGCCTATGGAAAATATTCTCTAGTAACCGGGGAAACCGGATTATTCGCAATAAAGAATCATATAAAAGGGGGTAAACTAATTGCCATCTGCATTATTGTGGGTGTTTCTTTTGGTCAGTGGAATTCCTTGATAGGTATTACCGGAATTTCTTCCAATATTATTTTTGAAATACTTTCCATTTATTTCCCATCTATTTCCCACTCAAAATATCAGGTAGTTCTTACTATAGCCATAGTTGTTATTGCCTTTATGTATGGCTTCTTGCTTATTGGTAAGTACAGTTTCTTTGAAAAAGTGTTGGTAATTTTTGTTACGTTGATGGGGGCGTCATTTCTTTTCTCATTATTCTTTGTTCATCCACTGCCGTTAGACGTTTTAAAAGGTTTGATCCCCACCATTCCTCAGGTGGCAGGTGGCAAGATGATGATTGCCGCATTTGTGGGAACAACAATGGCGGCAGCAACTTTTCTTTCAAGACCCTTATTTATAAAAGGCAAGGGCTGGAAAATAGATGATCTGGCCATTCAAAAGAGAGATGCTATCGTGGCAGCCGTCCTCGTATTTCTAATCAGTGCAACCATTATGGCTGTTGCCAAGGCCGCACTTTTTGATCAGGGGAAGATAGTACACACAGTATTAGATATGGCAGGTACCTTGGAACCCGTGGCTGGGAAACTTGCGGTAACATTATTTTTCTTTGGAACACTAAGTGCCGGTCTCTCCTCCGTATTCCCCTGCATGATGATTGCTCCCCTGTTACTGGCAGACTATCAATCGGGAACTCTGGATTCGTCCTCTAAGCAATTTCGTGTAATTACCGGTTTGGCAAGTTTAGTAGCACTTACCGTTCCCATAGTAGGGGCCAATCCAATTCAGGTTCAGATTCTTTCTCAGGTCTTCAATGTCTTTGTGTTGCCATTGGTAATTCTGAGTATCATCCTGCTGCTTAACAGAAGAGAATTGATGAAGGGGTATTCTACCAGTATTTGGACTAATTTGGGCTTACTGATGGCCTTCTTGTTTTCCTGCGCAATATCCTACAATGGAATAGTTGCTCTGCTTACGGAGTAAAAAAAGTTTCGCTTTTTTTGCGGATCAACTCGTCTTTCTGTAATTCCAGATCGCAGCCGTATTGAGTATTAGAGCAAAGATCACCAGGTAAACCAATTCCATCTGCACCTGAGCCCATCCGCTTCCTTTAAGTACAATCAACCTTACTACTTTAATAAAGTGCGTAACGGGTGTGAGGTTCGCCATGTATCGTGCCCAGTCGGGCATGCTATCAATGCTGGTGAAAAATCCGCTCATGAGGGTGAAAATCATCATAAAGAAAAATGCAACAAACATCGCCTGCAATTGACTGTTGCTAAAGGTGGAGATGAGCAGGCCAAATCCCAACAAGGCGATCATGTAAACTGCCGCAAACAAGTATAGCATCACGAGACTCCCCATAGGAAAAATTCCATAGACGAGATACATCACGATCAGACCGATGGTAAGTACGATCATCCCCACTACCCAGAATGGAATAAGCTTACCCAGAATAAACTGCCACTTCTTCATGGGTGT
>JAEUUB010000874.1 GCA_016787745.1 Cyclobacteriaceae bacterium | reverse complement strand
CGGAAACACAAAGATCAAATGTTTGCAAAGCTGTTGCGCTTTTTTGGAAGACATGGCTGAACGAACTCCATACTTTCGGGCTTCGTAGCTGGCCGCGGCCACCACACCTCCCCGGCCTTCGGGCGAACCGCCAACCACAATTGGTTTACCCTGGTATTGCGGATTATCGCGCTGTTCTACTGATGCATAAAACGCATCCATATCAATGTGAATGATCTTACGGACCTTTGCTTTTGATAATTCAGACACGTAACAAATTTAAGTCATCATATCTTTGTGGTGGGTGCTATTTTAAAGCAAGCCTCTGGTCAATTTTGGGTTACTCCTCAGTCAAAATTCTACAGTAACCCAACCCCATCCATTTTGTGCCTTATGTCCATGTTCACGGCCTGGTAACCACTCTGGTCCCGACTTAACAATCTCAACTGCCTTAGCGTCTAGCTCAGGAGTCAAACTTTTGTCCACTAAAAATTCGCTTAACGTCTGATTAACCGATACTCTAAATGCCAACACTACTCTGCCACGAGTCTTAGGATTAATTTTTTCCACTTCTTTTTTTATATGCTCCACTAATTTAGCATTGCCACCTTTAGGCATTGGATATAGACTACTTTGATCATAAACGAATGTCTGACCATCTAATAATCTGGATCTACCCCTTATCAAACGCCCTTTGCTAAAAAATTCTTCAAAGTACAAAGTACCATCTCTATGACTCCCCTCCCACAATCCCTCTTTTCGCCCGTCCTTATAGGTACCCACTTCTGAAATTACACCATTACTATGCCATGTCTCGAACTTCCCTTCGCCATCTTTTACCATATAAGAACCTAATGAATCCCAAATGTTCTTCATATAATAATCGTCCAGGAAATATTCCTCACTCTTTATCTGACCGTTTTGATAAAAGTGTTCCCACTTTCCAACCGCTCTCTCCTTATCATATCGACCAGCTGATAAATAAGTGTTATGATTTGTGTAATAAATAAAAATTCCATGGCGTTGATTATTTTCATAACGGCCCTTCATTTGCACCTCCCCATTATTGTAATAATCCCGTAAGGGTCCTTGCCAACGGTTAAGCGAATCCACCATGCCAATACGGTAATAAGCACCTGATTGACCCTCAATTTCCTCCCAATTTTCATTGTACCAGACTTGCTTGGATAAAAGCTTAGAAGTATCCTGCTTTTGCTGTTTAATCAGTCTAAGTTGAGTGAGCGGATAATCTAATTGGTAGTACGGTTGCATTTGTTGCTGCGACCATTCGATACTGTCTAGATATCGATAAGATTCATTCTCAATCATAAGAATGCGATATTTACCTTCTTGTTTATTTAACTCAATGTATCGAGATAGTTTGAAGGTATCAGCGTGTAATTCTTGTGGTAAATACGTATGAGCATGCAACATTGTAAGTGCCGTATCCCATGCAAGCTGATATCCCCTATAGCGTTCTAGAAATTTTTCATTAGTAAGATTTGGTTTTTTGTAAAGAGCCTGAGTGGAGTCTTCAATCTTTAATATTTTCTGAAAAAAGTCAAAATAGGTAACTTGATACTTGGGCAATACCGAAAATAATAAACCACACATCGGGATTAATACCCATTCAACTCGAACAGTTTTATAGGACGCATTGAGTAAAGAAGATATCCCTAATACAACACCTCCAGCCAGCCCACCCAGGTGAGCAGCATTATCTGCATTTAGTACCCGGGCAAACAAAATATTAACCCCTAAAAAAATTAGAAAGTTAATGATGATAGGTGTAATCGGTCGATCATTCCTTCTGCTTTCAACCAATTGAATAACTAGCAGGAATCCAAATAATCCAAAAATAGCACCTGACGCTCCAACGCCAATGGCAAAAAGGTTAAAGTACAAGCTGGCCAGACTGGCCGTGAAGCCACAAAGAAAATAGATGAACAAAAATTTTCTGAGTCCTGTAATTTTCTCCACCTCCTGGCCCGCTGTGAATAATGCATACATATTAAAGAACAAATGAGCTAGGTTTCCGTGTAAAAACAAATGTGTAAATAAACGGGGCCATTCCTTACCTAGGGTAAGCGGAGCAAACTCGGCTCCGTTAAAAAGCAATCCTTGAGTCCATACTGGTTCCGAAAATGTCCCAAGTTTAAATCGAAGGTAGGCGAACACACATACATTAATGATAATAAGAATAAACGTAATCGGAAATCTAAATTTCACATTTAAAATGTTTGATAGGTAAGATAGAAGGGATTTTACTCAGCGCAAAAGCGAAGGGCATAGATTTTATCACCGGGGACACTTACCTTTCTGATAATTAATATCTACCCATGAAATTTTTCATTTGCTTAATCTTATTTCCTGTCCTTTTGTCGGCTCAACCTCCCCGAGGTATTAAGTTGGGCGACCTTACGTGGCAGCAAGCCGAAAAAATTCTCACGCCCGAAACCGTGGTGGTGATACCCTTAGGGGCAGAAGCAAAAGAACATGGACCCCATTTATTATTAAAAAATGATTTGATCCTTGCCGAATATTTGCAACAACGGGTTTTGCAGGAGGCCAACGTGGTGATCGCGCCCATGATCAACTATCAC
>JAEUUB010000871.1 GCA_016787745.1 Cyclobacteriaceae bacterium | reverse complement strand
GCTTTTCTTACTACATGATAGCCGGTTTCATCAGAGAATGGCGACCAGTCCGCTCCGCCATTATTTGATAAATCAATTCCTTTCGGGCCTACGGCAATAACCCTTGTGCGCGAAAGATATTCCACACATTCGCGGTAGCCGCGGGTAGGGGTATTGGGTGCAGTCCATGTTTTCCCACCATCGGTTGTTAGCAACACATGTTGGGTGGCCAGGGTGTCGCGGGTATAATCACCACCCACCACAATTCCTTCAGCTTTGCTAAAGGCGAACGAAAAAATTCCAGTGCTGCTTTCGCCTTGCAGTATCGGTGGCGAATGAATAGTCCACTTCTTACCAAAATCATCTGTCGCAAACAACCGGGAAACTTTTCCTCCGGTTGAGATCATCAGGCTGGTCTTACCAAAACAGCGAATGCCGGTACCACTCGCTGCAAAGGAGGCCTCGCCTTCGTGGAGTGTGGGGCGGTGTGCTTCGGGTAATTCCTCCCACGTTTTTCCACCATCATGGGTGGTGAGCAACACCATGCGCTGCGCAATCGGATCACCGTAAATAATTCCTTCGGTGTCATTCCAAAAATCCATGCCATCGAAAAACGCATCGGGATGGTTCAGCGTAAAAACAACGTTCCAGGTTTTACCACCATCACGGGTTCGAAGAATGGTTGCCGGTGAGCCGGCATTCGCAATCACCGCCACTTCAGACGAAAAAGCATAGAGTGAGCGGAACTCTGATTTTTCGAAACCAGCCACTTGTTCAAATTGCCATGTGGCTCCACCATCCAAACTTTTTCCAACCCAACCCTGGCTGCCGCCAACCCAGGCAACCTTGTCATCAATAACGGACAATGCCCGAAAGGAAGATTGAATCGGAACTTCGCTGGGAAGCAGGGATTGTGCTCGCACGGGCAATCCTGAAAAGAATAACAGAAAGCAAACAGAGATGAGTGACCGCATGATTTACTATCTTGTAAAAGATTATTTAATTCAAAACCAACCTTGTCAAAGGTACTCTGTTTTATCCCGATAATTTTTAATCTTTTTTTGCCTATGCAAAAGAAACCGATCCAGTATCTCGCGTTAGGCGATTCCTATACCATTGGCGAAAGTGTTCCAGAAAATGACCGGTGGCCCAATCAATTGGCAGAAAAACTATCGATACCCAGGCCTAGAATAATTGCCACTACGGGTTGGCGCACCGATGATTTGAAAGGCGCCATGGAGAAGGCAAACTTATCTAATGAGTATGATCTGGTATCGCTGTTAATAGGGGTTAACAATCAGTACCAGGGCAAGCCGGCCGCGCAATATGAAATTGAATTTGAGGGATTGTTGAATGACGCGATTCGGCTGGCAAAAGGAAATGTCAAAAATGTTTTTGTCGTTTCGATTCCCGATTATGGGTTTACGCCTTTTGGAAAATCCAAACAGGAAGTGATCACCCAACAGATCAATGAATTTAACCGGATCAATAAACGAATAACCGATAAATACAAGATCACATACATTCCCATCACCGAAATCTCCCGGAAAGGATTGGATGATCCCACGCTCGTTGCAACCGATGGATTACATCCTTCAGGAAAAATGTACACGCTTTGGGTTGAGCGGATTCTTGTGGATTTAAAACTTGCCCACTAGATCAACTTCTCAAAAGTTCTTTTCAGATTATTGGCAATAATCTTATGTCCTTCGGAAGTGGGGTGGATGCCATCGGCCTGATTGAGTTTTTCTATGCCGGCTACACCTTCCAGAATAAAGGGAATTAACGTTGCTTTGTTTTTGGTAGCAAGCGCAGGATAGATGTTTTTGAAATCATCGGTGTATTGTTTACCCATATTGGGGGGCACCATCATGCCCGCCAGTACAATTTTGCAGGCGGGGTTTTTGGCCTTCACCTTATCAATAATCTGTTGGAGGTTGGAAATAGTTTGGTCAACCGGCAACCCGCGCAAGCCATCGTTGGCACCCAGTTCAAGAACAAATATGTCGATGGGTTGCCGCAGTACCCAATCAATACGGCCCAATCCCCCGGCCGAAGTTTCGCCACTCAATCCGGCATTGGTTACCTTCACTTTTTTTCCAGCCTGGTTAAGTTCTTTTTCGAGCAACGCGGGGAAGGCCTCTTCCGTGGAAAGCCCATAGCCCGCGGTCAGGCTGTCACCAAAAAAAAGAATTACTTTAGGTGCTTGAAAAGTGTTAATTATCAAAAGAAGAACAATAATCACTGCATTTTTACCGACTACCAGCATATACGTGGGGTTTGCATCTAATCTGAAACAATTTTACTGAATAAACGATTTATATCCTGATCCGTTAACTTAAAATATCATGCCAGAAACCGTATTAGAAGCCGAGGGTTTAACAAAAATTTACAAATCAGCAGCGCGCGATTTAATGGTACTCGACAATGTGTCGTTTGAAGCGAAGGAGGGAACCAGTCTTTCTATTATAGGACCCTCGGGCAGCGGTAAGACAACTCTGTTGGGTTTATGTGCCGGTCTGGATGTGCCTTCCTCGGGATCGATCTCGCTGATGGGTTTTAAGTTGAATGTAATGGATGAAGATGATCGCGCCTATATCCGGAATAAATTTGTAGGCTTTGTATTTCAGAACTTTCAACTCTTGCCCACACTCACCGCGCTTGAAAACGTAATGGTTCCGCTGGAGCTGAGGGGCGACCGGAATGTAGAGCCATTAGCAAAGGACCTGCTGGCCCGTGTGGGTTTGAGCGAACGATTTAATCATTATCCGTCACAACTTTCGGGTGGCGAACAACAACGTGTGGCTATGGCACGCGCGTTTATTACCTCGCCCCGAATTTTATTTGCCGATGAGCCCACCGGAAATCTGGATGAAGAGAATGCGCACCAGATAACGGATTTGCTTTTTGGTATGAACCGCGAAGAAAAAACCACGTTGGTGTTGGTAACGCATAATTTGGAGTTGGCACAAAGGACACAACGTATTTTACAAATGAAAGGCGGCAAATTGGTGAATGAACAGATTCTTACTTTGGCATGATCGAGTACATCATTAAAATTAAACGCGAGGTTCGATCTATTTTCCGCGACCGGTGGGTGTGGGCCATGGCCTGGCGCGATGGTCGCCATAATTTTTCCCGCCTGTTTTTGTTTGTCGCTTCTCTGATTTCAGGCATTGCTGCCATTGTTGCCATTGGATCGCTGAACTATGCCATGCAGGATGAGTTGGATAAAAATGCGAAAGAATTGCTGGGCGCAGATCTTGTATTGAATAGCAACAAACCGTTTGATAGCACCTTTATAAAAAAAATAGATACAGACGGTCGGCAGTTTGCGAAAGATGCAGACATGGCCTCGATGGTGATGTTTTTAAATACAAAACAAAGCCGCCTGATAAAGCTCACCGCTTTGGAAGGAGAATTTCCTTTTTATGGGGACCTGGTTACCCAACCGGCCAACGCGTATGAGCGAATGAAGTCAGGGCGTTATGCTATGCTGGACGAATCGTTGGCGCGTCAGTACGAAGTGAGTTCGGATGATACAATAAAAATCGGAAGTTTGAATTTTATTGTAGCGGGTGTGGTTGAAAAGTTTCCGGGCGGGGGTGCCCTTACAGCTACCCTGGCGCCCGCGGTTTATATTTCTATGGAAGCCTTAGACTCCACAGGGTTGGTGCAGTTTGGCAGCCGGGTCAACTACAGCCTTTTTGTTAAAACGGTTTCAGATAAAGAAACAGAAAAGTTGATTACTACGGTAAAGCCGTTGATTGAAGACCTGGGATATTCTTACGATACGATTGAAGAGCGGAAGGATGATTTGGGCGATGGGTTTCGGTCGGTGTATCGCTTCTTTTCCATGCTTGCTTTTGTGGCCTTGATTTTGGGTTGCATTGGTGTTGCCAGCTCGGTGCATATTTATGCCCGGGAGAAGCGTGATGAGGTGGCGGTTCTTCGTTGCGTGGGTTCTTCGGGATGGCAGGCATTTAATATTTACTTTATTCAGATTTTTGTTCTGGGCGTAATAGGAAGTTTTATTGGCGCGGCTTTGGGTGTCGGCATCCAACAGGTTATTCCAATTGTCTTTGGTGAGTACCTTCCGTTGGAATTACACTTTGAGATTTCCGGACGTGCGTTTACCGAAGGAGTTTTTGTCGGGATTTTAGTTTCAGTTCTGTTTTCTATTTTGCCCTTAGTGGCGGTGCGGTTCGTGCCACCTCTTTCGGTGTTGCGCGCAGATTTTACTCCGATACGCACCTTTTCTAAAGTGCGTTGGGCAACGCTTATTTTCATCGGATTGTTTCCCATCCTGGCTGCGGCTTATCAAACCCGTAGTTTTTTCATTGGGGGCTCATTTACCTTGGGTTTGGCGGTGGCCCTGGCCAGTTTAATGTTAGTGGCGGCCGGATTGCTTTTTTTAATCCGGAAGTTTTTTCCCCGGCAGGGTACATTCATCTTTCGTCATGCCTTGTCTAATTTATTTCGCCCTAATAATCAAACCCAGGTACTGCTGGTAACGATCGGCCTGGGCGCTTTTATTATTGCCACCTTAAATATTATTCAAAGCAGTTTACTCAATCAGGTTGAGTTTAAAGGCAATACCAATCAATCAAACACAATTCTTTTTGATATTCAATCATCACAGCGCGATGCGGTTGTCGATCTGGTAACCAAACATTCCCTTCCGGTTAATCAGGTGGTGCCTATTGTTACCTGTCGCTTAAGCGAAATCAAAGGCCGCTCCATTGATGAGTTGCAGAAGGATGATACGGTGAAAATTCCCAACTGGGCGATGACGCGCGAGTATCGGGTCACTTATCGCGACAGTCTGCACGTGTCGGAAGAATTGTTAAAAGGAGAAATTCACTCGTTAAAAAAGAATCAAACCGATTCAGTTTGGGTCAGTATCTCGGAAGGAATGCACGAAACACTGCGCCTCGGCATTGGCGATTCGCTCGTGTTTGATGTTCAGGGTGTGCCAATCAAAACTTTCATCAGTGGCATTCGCAAGGTTGACTGGCCCGAAGATCCACCCAATTTTATTTTTGTGTTTCCGAAAGGCGTTCTGGAAAATGCCCCGCAGATCTGGGTAGTCTCTACGCGGGTAACGGATCCGCAAAGTGTAGTTCAGTTTCAACAGGAGCTGGTGTTTGGATTCCCTAACGTGTCGCTTATTGACTTGCGTTTGATTTTAAGCACAGTCGATGAGCTCTTTAGCAAAGTAGGCTTGGTGGTGCGCTTTCTTGCTTTGTTTAGTATTATCACGGGCCTGGTAGTATTGGCGGGTGCTGTAATGAACAGCAAGTTTGCACGTATAAAAGAGAATGTATTGTTACGAACAATCGGGGCCCGCACCAAACAAATTATGCTGATCACTTTGATCGAATACGGGTATGTTGGAATTTTTTCGGCCATTACAGGTATGATTCTTTCATTGGGTGGAGGTTGGCTGCTGACTAAATTTTTCTTTGAAGTTCAGTTTTCAGTAAATGTGTGGGAGTTGGTAATTATTTCCAGCGGGGTGGTCGTTCTCACCATTCTGATCGGGTGGTGGAATTCGCGTGAAGTAATCTCCACACCTCCCTTGCAGGTATTGCGTAAGGAGGGTTAACTTGGGGCATGCATACGTGGACGGCAAGCTGGGGATTAGCAATACTTTTTCTTTTTGCAGGTATCGGGGCCGGGGCTGAACCCCCTAAAATAAAGTTCATCGCCAATAAATGTCAGTGGGAAGAGCCCATTCATTTTGCAGCCCGCATTCAAGGCGGTTCCATGCAAATAAAGTCGGGCGGGTTTGGCTATACATTCATCGATCAAAATCGACTAACAGAACTTCATGAGCAGGGCCATACCGATGCGGAGGTATCTCAGAATACGTTCGATCTAAAGATTCAGGGGCATCAGGTAAACGTAAATTTTATTGGTTCAAATAAAAATGTTTCTCCGCTTCCCTTCGGCAGACAACCCGAGTATTATAATTATTTTCTGGGCACTGATTCCACCCGTTGGAGTTCAGGAGTAGAGGCTTTTGAAGGAGCAGTTTATCGAAACGTGTACGAGGGCATTGATCTTAAAGTATACGCGCAGGGGAATCATGTGAAATATGATTTTACGGTTGCCGCAGGTGTTGATCCATCCCAAATTCAGTTTATGTATCGTGGGGCCGATCTTATCAACTTGCATGCTGGCGATTTGATTGTCCATGCCTCTAAATTTTCTTTTATTGAAAAGAAACCCATTGCATACCAGTTTATAAAGGGTAAGAAGATTTTTATTGAATGTGAGTATGTATTAACTACCGATCGGGTGCACTTTAATTTTCCTGATGCCTATGATGCATGCTATCCTCTCGTTATCGATCCGCTATTAATATTCTCCACCTTTTCGGGCTCGACAGCGGACAATTGGGGGAGTACTGCTACCCCTGGTGAACGGGGAACTCTTTATTCATCGGGAGTCACCAATCATCACCTGAATGGAAATTTCCCCGCAACACCGGGAGCTTTTCAGGTTGCTTATGGGGGCGCTTACGATGTTGCCATTTTAAAGTACGATTCCACAGGCAGTCAATTGCTGTATGCATCATATTTAGGTGGGAGTGATAACGAGTCGCCCCACAGCCTGGTCATGAATTCGAAAAATGAATTGCTGGTGTTGGGCACAACCAGTTCTTTTGACTTTCCTACAACGAGTGGTGTTATCGGCAATTCATTTAACGGAGGCACACCTGAGGCTAATGTTATCCCTTATTTTAATGGGTCAGATCTCTTCCTCACCAAAATCAGCGCTAACGGAAGTCAACTGCTGGCAAGTACTTACTTAGGAGGTTCAGCCAACGATGGCTTAAATCCACAGAGTAGTCCCCTGGTAGCAAACTACGGAGATGAACTGCGGGGCGATTTAATTACTGATGTGCAAGACAATATTTATATCAGTAGCGTAACGTCATCCTTTGACTTTCCGGCAAGCAATAGTTTTGGGCTAACTTATAATGGGGGAATTACCGATGCGCTGATTATTAACATCAATGCAAATCTGACTCAGATTTTTTGGGCCGCATTTCTTGGTGGGAATGCTGCGGATGCATCTCATACAATTAAAACCGATGCTGCCGGTAACTTGCTGGTAGCGGGTGGAACTTCCAGTGCCAACTTTCCTACCACAAGCGGTGTCTATCAAACTACATATGGTGGTTCTGTCGATGGGTGGATGTCAAAGATGGCAGGAGATGGCTCCGCCATTCTCATTTCTACTTTTACCGGTACCTCAACCTTCAACCAGGTTTACTTTATCGATCTTGATCTGAATAATAATGTGTATGTATATGGCCAGACTACCGGAGCTTTTCCCATAACTACCGGTGTATATGCCAATGCTAACAGCGGTCAATTTTTGCAAAAGTTTAATCAAGACCTTACCACCTTACAATTCTCAACCGTGTTTGGTGCGGGCCGAGGTATTCCGGATATCTCACCCACAGCATTTTTAGTGAATGATTGTAATAATATCTACATGAGCGGGTGGGGCGGATTGATTAACAGCAGTCGCGGATTTTGGAACAGTGGAACACAAGGCATGCCTGTTACAGCCGATGCCATTCAAAAAAATACGGCCGGGTCTGATTTTTATTTCATTGTGTTGACGGACGATGCCACAGAACTTTTATATGCCACCTTTCTGGGCGGCAATCAATCGCCTACGCATGTCGATGGCGGCACCAGTCGGTTTGATAAAGGCGGTATTGTTTATCATGCAGTGTGTGCCGGCTGTGGGGGAGGTTTTGATGATTTTCCTACAACCGCCAATGCATGGAGCCGGCAAAACCTGAGTCTCAATTGCAACAACGCGGCTTTCAAATTTGATTTGTCATCGCTGAAGGCACGCATCCAGACAAATACCATCAAGTTTGATATGCCGGGCATTACAAAAGTTTGCATGCCCGATGCCATTGTCTTTCAAAATAAAAGTACGGGCGGTCAGTTTTATGAATGGGACTTTGGCGATGGCGGACAATTTTTCAGACAGGATACTGCACATGTGGTGCACGTGTATGAGGCGCCTGGAACGTATCGCGTAAAATTACTGGCGGTGGATCTGGGCACTTGTATAGGCCGGGATTCAACGTATACAAATATTACAGTATCAAAACCTACGGGCTTTGCGGGACCCGATCAGGTAATGTGCTTTGATGCGGGGGCACGTTTGATAGCGGTGGGTGGTGTTACGTATTCTTGGGAGAATTGGGATAAAACGTTTACCTCTATACAAGCTTCGCCTTTGGTAAATCCAGTAGAGGATGATGGCTATGTGGTAACCATTACCGATGCCAATGGATGTAAAGTAAAGGATACAGTTAATGTGGAGGTAATCCCGGGCATGGATTTGAAATTTGAGTATGCTAAATTTTATGATTGCTTTTCGCGGCCAACGTTAAGCGTAGAGAATCTGACCGATCCGTCTGAAAATGTTTTTTTTGATTTTGGAGATGGCACCACCTCCGATCTGGATGAGACCAAACATGACTATTCAACAGACGGGGTATTTACAGTTCGGTTGGTGGGTACGAAAGAGTCTTGCATCTATGAAACCTTTGAGTCAGTACCCATCTTTGAGTTGAAGGTTCCGAACGTAATCACTCCCGATGATCATCCGGAGAATAATACATTCGTTTTGCTGTATGGTGGAAACAAACTGTCAGCATCCGCGCTAAAGGCTCATGTTATAATTTATAATCGCTGGGGCGGGAAAGTGTATGAAAGTGCCGATTATCAGGATGATTGGGATGGGAAGAATGTGGAGGC
>JAEUUB010000165.1 GCA_016787745.1 Cyclobacteriaceae bacterium | reverse complement strand
TGGGGAATTGATTTAGGCGGAACAAAAGTAGAAGGAGCGGTATTGAATTCTGCTGCCGATCCTAAAGTCCTTTTTAGAGATCGTCTGCCTACCGAGGGCGACAAAGGGTATGACCATATTTTAGGCCAGATAAAGAAATTGGTAGATAAGATGGAAGCGACCCTGGGTTACAAAGCTTCCAAAATAGGAATCGCTACACCCGGCACCCTGGATCCCATTTTAGGGGTGATGAAAAACAGCAACTCCACCAATTTGAACGGAAAACCTTTAAAAAAAGATCTTGAAAAATTGTTAGGTGTTGATTTGTTTATGGCGAACGATGCTAACTGCTTTGCATTAGCCGAAGCCAATATGGGTTCTGCCAAAGAACTTTACCCAAAAGCAAAAGTAGTTTTTGGAGTAATTATGGGAACGGGGGTTGGTGGAGGAGTAGTGGTTGATGGCAAAGTAATTAATGGTTTGCAAGGGATAGGAGGCGAGTGGGGTCATAATTTCTTAGACGAATCCGGGGGGGCTTGCTATTGCGGAAAAAAAGGTTGTGTGGAAAAGATACTGGCAGGACCTGCGCTTGAAAAATTTTATGAGTCAGTAAGTGGACAAAAGAGGAGTTTAAAAGAGATATTTAGTAATTATAAGGCGGGTGCCGATCCACATGCGAAGGAAACCATGGAGCGGCTTGCGAATTTTTTTGGTTTGGCTATTAGTGTTGTTGTTAATATTCTTGATCCTGATGTAATTGTTATAGGCGGGGGTGTTGGTAATATTGATATTATTTATTCGGAGGGAAGAGAATCTTTAAGAAAGTATGTTTTCAATAATAGATTGGATACACCCGTAATCAAACCTAAGTTAGGGGATAGTGCCGGTGTATTTGGTGCGGCCTTTCTTGTAAATTGATGTGTAAAAAAATGTACAGTAAATGAAACGAATTGCAGTAGTTGGTCCAATTCCCCGCGATCATATTGTTACCCATACCGGTGATTTGATCCAGAAGTGGGGTTGCGTTACGCATCCGGTTATCGCGCTTTCCATTTTAGCAGGCAACGAACTTGAAATTATTCCGGTGTGCCATCTTCGTACGGTCGATCACGACAACGTGGAAGAAGTGTTTAAAGGGTACAAAGGGATCAATCTAAAGCATCTTACAACCGCTAACGATCAGGGCGACATAATCAGTTTGCGATTTGTGAATCAAAATGATCGCCTCGAGCGCCAAACAGGTTTTATGGATCCTATTTTACCCGCGGATATGTCAAACTTGTTGGCGTGCGATGTATTTGTTTTCATTCCAATCAGCGATTACGAAATCTCTTTGGATACACTTAAGTATCTGAAATCGAAATGTAAAGGCACAATTATTTTTGATGCACACGGACCTACCACAGCGTGCCTGGTGAATGGTGAGCGTCAGCGCAAGTTTTGGATAGACCGCGACCAATGGTTGCCCTACATAGATGTGTTGAAAATGAATTTAGAGGAAGCGCATGCATCGTGGTTTAAAAAAGAATATGAGAGCGAAGATTTTTCAAATGAAGAGCTAGAGCGGGCCGAGATCCGAGAGTTTGCCGATCATTGTTTATCGATGGGCGTAAAATGCGTTTACGTTACTCTCGATTCGCGGGGTTGTCTCACGTATTTCAAGAAAGGAGGTAAAACCGTTGAAGAACTTGTTCCCTCTATTAAAGTGGATAAAGTTATTGATACAACCGGCTGTGGCGATTCGTTTGCCGGTGGACTTTCGTACGGGCTGGTTCAGAACCCAACCGATTATGTTAATGCAGCTAGGTATGGAAATGCTTTTGGCGCTTTACGAACGCAGGGTAAAACGTTCGATGTATTTAAATCTCTCGTAGAGACAGACAAGATTATCGCTTTAGGGCACGTCTAATAATATCCATTCTTAAAATAGAACTAGCATTTAATGATTCAAGCTGTAATTTTTGATCTTGACGGTGTAATAATCGACACGGCTCATTACCACTACATCGCGTGGAAGCGCCTGGCCAGTGAATTTGGAATTACCCTTACACCAGCCCATAACGAACTGTTAAAAGGAGTTAGTCGAATGCGTTCCCTGGAAATTATTCTATCCTTAGGGAACATCGCCCTTTCTCAGGAACAAAAGGAATTGTTGGCCGAAAAGAAGAATACCTGGTTTGTTGAGTATATTGAGTCTATCCGGCCTGAGGAAATTTTTCCCGGAGTCCTTGATCTCATTCAGAATCTTCGAAAGCGGAAGATAAAAATAGGACTTGCGTCCAGCAGTAAGAACGCACCTCGGGTTATAGAACTTTTAGGTATTGCCAGGGATTTTGACACACTGATTGACGGCACCATGATCAATCAAACCAAACCTGATCCGGAAATTTTTTTATTGGCAGCACATCGACTAGGGGTCGACCCCACACATTGTCTGGTGTTTGAGGACGCGGAAGCAGGCGTGGAAGCCGCCCGGGCCGCGGGAATGAAATGTGTTGGGGTAGGCCAACCAAGTCAGTTAGGAAAGGCAGACAAGGTTATCGCCCATACCGGAGATTTTAATCTTAACGATTTGAACTCGTTATGATTTGTATTTTATAAAAGTTGAAGTTTTAAATTGATATGGAACGGCTATGAAACAATACTTGAAACATCACGAGTGGCACATCATTGAGGAAGGATTGAACCCTCATTATAACAAGATTTCTGAGAGTGTATTTAGCCTGGGCAATGGCCGTATGGGGCAGCGCGCTACTTTCGAGGAGGATTTTACCGGAGAAACGCATCAGGGTAGTTATGTGGCGGGTATTTATTACCCCGATAAGACAAGAGTGGGCTGGTGGAAGAACGGATACCCCGAATATTTTGCAAAAGTGCTGAATGCACCTAGCTGGATAGAAATCAAAATAAAGATTGGAGATCAGGCACTCGATCTGGCTAAATGTAAGGTGGAGAATTTCACCCGGGTGCTGGATATGAAACAAGGTTTATTGCACCGTACATTTACCGCTCAACTGCCAGATGGAAAAAAAATAAGCGTGGACTCAAAGCGCTTTTGCTCTATGGCCGATGGGGAGGTAGGGGCTATTCGATATGAAATCACCCCGTTAAATTTTTCATCTCCGATACAAATCACATTACCGGTGGATGCTGATGTGGTAAATAAAGATTCCAACTATGATGAAAAGTTTTGGGAAGAGGTAAGCAAAGAAGCTCAGCCCGGTTGGGCCCTTGTAAATGCCCAAACAAAAAAAACCTTTTTTCAGGTTTGCACAGGCATACGCTACGAGATCCAAACTGAAGGGAAAAACATAACCGCTATAGTGACAACGAATTTGCGTGATAAGTACGCGGACAATGTTGTTACCACAGAATTGAAGCAAAACACTTCCCTGGTAATTTATAAGTATGCGGCTGTTCTATCTTCTGAAAACCATGCGAAGGATCAGTTGGTGAATCATTGCAAAGAAAAACTCAAAACCACAGTTGCGGCTGGTTTTAATAAATTGTTTGAAGATCACGTTAAAATCTGGGCGCATAAATGGGAGGAGTGCGATATTACCATTGATGGCGACATTGCTGCCCAGCAGGGAATCCGGTTTAATATTTTCCAACTTACCCAAACCTATACCGGTGAAGATGAACGCCTGAACATCGGGCCTAAGGGTTTTACAGGCGAAAAATATGGCGGGAGTACCTATTGGGATACAGAAGCGTATTGTCTTCCCTTCTTTTTAAGTACAGCCGAGCCAAAAGTAGCGCGAAACTTATTAGTGTATCGATATAAACATTTAGGGAAGGCGATAGAGAACGGGAAGAAGCTCGGGTTTAAAGATGGTGCTGCATTCTATCCGTTTGTTACCATGAATGGGGAGGAATGCCATAATGAATGGGAGATTACCTTCGAGGAAATACATCGCACCAGTGCCATGGCGTATGCCATGCGCGACTACATTGATTACACAGGCGATCGCGATTATCTCACTGAGTTTGGATTGGAAGTATTAATTGGAGTCGCGCGTTTCTGGAGCCAACGCGTTAATTGGTCGGACAACAAAAAGAAGTATGTGATTCTAGGAGTTACCGGGCCGAACGAATACGAAAATAATGTAAACAACAATTGGTACACAAACTACCTTGGCGCCTGGACATTGCGTTTTACCATGGAATCAATCGAATATGTAAAAAAATCCAATCCAGCCCGGTATAAAGAGTTGGTATCCAAACTCAACTTTAATGAAGCTGAAGAAACAGAACGCTGGAAGCATATAACGGATAACATGTATTATCCTTTTGATGCCGAAAGGAAAGTAATTCTGCAGCAAGATGGATTTCTCGATAAAGAATTAATTCCTGTTAAGGATCTAAGCCCTGCCGACAGGCCGTTAAATCAAAAGTGGTCGTGGGATCGGATTCTTCGTTCGTGCTACATCAAACAAGCCGATGTGTTGCAAGGCATATTCTTATTTGAAGATGATTTTGATCTTGAAACTATCCGCAGAAATTTCGATTTCTACGAGCCGCTCACGGTTCATGAATCCTCCTTATCGCCCTGTGTGCATGTGATACTCGCCAGTAAAATCGGGTATAAGGAGCAAGCCTATGAATTTTATCTGCGTACGGCACGGCTCGATTTAGATGATTATAACAACGATACCGAAGAAGGATGTCACATCACGTCCATGGCCGGTACCTGGATGAGTCTGGTAAAAGGTTTTGGGGGCATGCGCGTGCGCAATGGACAACTATACTTCAATCCGTTTATTCCGGATCAATGGAAGTCTTATAGCTTCAGATT
>JAEUUB010000164.1 GCA_016787745.1 Cyclobacteriaceae bacterium | reverse complement strand
ATCTGTAAGCGAAGGGGCCGATACTCTTGAGAACGGCAGGTTTATTCCTTTGCGGGATTTAAGCGGGCCGCCATAAACAACGGTGCACAACACATCGGTACCCTTAACCTCCTTCACCTTTAATTCAATCTTACCGTCATCAATCAAAATCATATCCCCCACCTTTACATCTTTGGGTAGGCCTTCATACGAGGTACTCACTAAATTCTGATTTCCCAACACCTCCTTGGTGGTAATGGTTATGGTGTCTCCGGCTTTTATTTCAATACCGGGTTCCATCTCGTTAACACGGATTTTAGGTCCTTGCAAATCCTGCAGTAAGGCAATGTGAGTGCCCATCTCTGCGTTTATCTCGCGAACAAAGTCAATTACTTTCTGATGATCGGCATGGGAGCCATGCGAAAAATTTAACCGAAATACATCCACCCCCTCTTTGGCCAATGCCCGAAGCATTTCTTTGTTGTTAGAGGCTGGACCTACCGTAGCTACGATTTTGGTTTTGTTGTAAGAGATATGTTCCATTAGTATGAGTTAGAAAATAAAATGTTCTTTTGATTTTAAAGCGTCCAAAGGTATGAAAGCAGTTAATTCAATTGTAGAAATTTTACGCAAGACTTCATGCAATCGATTGTTATTCATATGGTCATCCCCTTGTCTAAGCAGGATGAAATCGTAATGTGGAAATTCAGGAACCAACAAATTCTTATACAAATCTGCATCGCTGGGCTTGTTCCGGAACAGTTTGAGGGTATTCACTTCATTCTCAAAAGAATAATAGGAATAAGCAGCGTTTACGTTATTTTTATGTTGAATGATCAAGTCGGCTTTCTTTACCAGGTGCGTAGACAGCGCTAAATTAATCTCCCAGGCAAGTTTATAACCTTTCGCACTCGAAATAATGCCGATTAGCTCAAAATCAAAGGTATATTCGATTTCAAGCCTTTTTTTCTTCATTTTTACCAATCGATATTTACCCCAAGGGTGTTAAATGTTTGACAATATTGCACCAAATCTCTTTATTTGCACAGATTTTTGAATACTCTAAACCTTTATAAACATGTCTGAAATCGCACAAAAAGTAAAACAGATCATCATCGACAAACTTGGCGTGGAAGAATCT
>JAEUUB010000159.1 GCA_016787745.1 Cyclobacteriaceae bacterium | reverse complement strand
GGATTCTTCCCTTTCAGAATATCGATCGAAGCTTTTATCAGTTCACAGAAGTTGTGCGGCAAAATTTTGGTAGAAAGTCCTACGGCAATCCCTTCTACTCCTTGTGTGAGCAGCAATGGAAACTTAACCGGTAAGGTTACGGGTTCTTTCTTCCGGCCATCGTACGATAATTGCCATTCGGTGGTCTGGGCATTGTACATAACATCCAATGCAAACTTGGATAGTCTTGCTTCAATGTACCGCGGTGCTGCTGCACTATCTCCGGTGCGCACATCGCCCCAGTTTCCTTGCGTATCTAATAGTAATTCTTTCTGACCAATGTTTACAATCGCTTCGCCAATAGCGGCATCGCCATGCGGATGGTATTGCATGGTATTACCAATCACGTTAGCCACTTTATTAAAGCGACCATCGTCCATTTCTTTTATGGAGTGGGCAATCCTTCGCTGTACAGGTTTTAATCCATCTTCAATGCGTGGAACGGCCCGCTCTAAAATTACATACGAAGCGTAATCCAAAAACCAGTTTTCGTACAGGCCGTCCAAAGAAACTAATCCATGAACTACCTCGCCATCTTCATCGCGTATCGATTTGTCTTTAATTGCTTTCTTCTTGCTCATTGTTTTTCGATGTTGGATACCAGATGCTTGTTACTCGATCCAGTCTTCACTTAAATTTTTATTCTCAATACCTCCCTTTGAGGTCACAATTTGTGATATCAAGTTGTTTACACGCCAATTTCTTCCTCCGCATTGATCTCTTGCTTATCAACTTTATCCAACTCAATCTTCAGGTTATCGATAATAAACTCCTGCCGATCGGGAGTGTTCTTACCCATGTAGAACTCAAGAATTTTTTGCAAATGCTTTTCCTTATCAATGCGAACCGGCTGTAACCGGATGTCCTCTCCAATAAAGTTCCCGAATTCTTCGGGTGAGATTTCGCCCAATCCCTTAAAGCGTGTGATCTCGGGTTTGTTACCCAGTTTGGCAACAGCACTTTGCTTTTCTTCCTCACTATAACAGTAGATGGTCTCCTTCTTATTGCGAACCCGAAAAAGTGGGGTTTCTAAAATATACACATGGCCTGCCTTTACCAGATCCGGAAAGAACTGCAGGAAGAAGGTCATCAACAACAACCGGATGTGCATGCCATCCACATCGGCATCGGTGGCTACAATTACTTTGTTGTACCGTAGGCCATCCATGCCGTCTTCAATATTCAATGCATGCTGCAACAAGTTAAACTCCTCATTCTCATACACTACCTTTTTGGTAAGTCCAAAAGAATTTAAGGGCTTACCGCGCAAGCTAAATACCGCCTGGGTTTCCACATTACGCGATTTGGTGATTGAACCACTGGCTGAATCTCCTTCCGTGATGAAGATCATTGACTCAGTTCCCTTCTCTCCTTTCTCATCATCGAAATGAAAACGGCAGTCGCGAAGTTTTTTGTTATGCAAGTTGGCTTTCTTGGCACGTTCGTTGGCGAGTTTTTTTATACC
Source organism: Cyclobacteriaceae bacterium (assembly GCA_016787745.1). GTDB lineage: Bacteria > Bacteroidota > Bacteroidia > Cytophagales > Cyclobacteriaceae > ELB16-189. The sequence goes on along the minus strand of JAEUUB010000159.1, from coordinate 3,047 downwards.
CGCAATCTCTTTCCGTTCACGCTCAGACTGCAAAATGCGTTTTAGCAACGCATCGGCCACAGCCGAATTTTTGTGCAGATAAATTTCCAATTCCTTGGAAACAAAGTCGCCAACAAAGTTTTTAACCGTGGGCCCATCGGGGGCCATGTTCATAGATCCTAACTTGGTTTTTGTCTGCGATTCGAACACAGGTTCTTGTACGCGAACCGCAATGGCCGCAACTATACTGGCGCGGATATCGGCCGCATCAAAATCCTTTTTATAAAAATCGCGCACACCCCGTACCAATCCTTCGCGAAAAGCAGCCAGATGCGTACCCCCCTGGGTCGTGTTCTGGCCATTAACAAAAGAGTAATATTCTTCGCCATACTGACTACCGTGTGTCAGCGCCACCTCAATGTCATCGCCCTTAAAATGAATAATGGGGTAGCGAATGTCTTCTGAATCCGATTTTTGCTTAAGCAGGTCAAGCAATCCATCTTTGGAGTAAAACTTCCGGCTGTTATAATTAATGGTAAGTCCGGCATTGAGAAAGGCATAGTTCCACATCAAATCATCCAGATAATCCGGTATGAAATGATAATGCTTAAACATTGTGTTGTCGGGCTCAAACTCCACCAGGGTGCCGTTCTTCTCCGTGGTTTTCGTTTCCCTGGCATCGTTGGCTAGTACCCCTTTCTTAAACTCGGCTAATTTTGTCTTCCCATCGCGAAAAGCCTGTACCTTAAAATAGTTGGACAACGCGTTAACTGCTTTGGTACCCACACCATTCAAACCAACTGATTTTTGAAAAGCACCTGAATCGTATTTGGCCCCGGTATTAATTTTGGAAACCACATCCACCACTTTGCCTAACGGTATGCCCCGGCCATAGTCGCGCACCATCACCCGCTGATCCGTAATTCTTACATCGATGGCTTTTCCATAGCCCATCATGTGTTCGTCAATACAGTTGTCAATGACTTCCTTCACCAACACATAAATGCCATCATCTTTAGCCGATCCATCACCCAACTTACCGATGTACATCCCTGGCCGCAGCCGAATATGTTCACGCCAATCGAGCGATCGGATACTCGCTTCGTTGTATTCTGTATTCTCCTTCGCCATGTTTTTAGAACTCGTTTTTAAATCGCGCAAAGATTAAAAAATTGTCAGAATCTCCATCGGGAAATTTTGATTCTGACTACCACACCGATTTGAAAGTGACTCACAAAAAAATAATCGATCTCAAATCAGTCCTAATAAAATAAATTTTACACTCATTCCAAGAATATGGGAATTTACAATGCTTACAAAAAAGCAAGAGTAGGAAAGCCTTAACAAACTGATAATCAACTATACAAACTCATACTTGAGAAGTATCTATTTCGATAAAAATCTTTGTGTAAGTTGGTAAACAGGCCAACTTAAAACAGAAATGCAAATTAAAACAAGGCTGCCGTAAACCGCAGGGGCCATACCGCTGTAGTCGTAGCGCTCGCCACCATTCGTTACATTTAACAAGCCGAAGAATGAAATCAGGAATACATTAATAGCTATAATCAATCCATAAAACCACGTGCTAAAGGGTTCATCATTTTTGCCGATCAGGTTGCGAATGGCAAAGACCAGCATATTGACAATGGCCATTAATAACAGCGAAAAATAGAAAAGACCATTTCGGGATATAGATAGTGAGGACTCCCCTTCCCAAAGCGAAACCGTTTCGGGCAATCCTGCATAAACGTAAAAGAACATGACTAACAAGCCAACCAGGGAAAAGAACCAGACCCCTTTGAATATTTTTAGAATCATTGAACTAAATTTGGTGCAAAACTAATTGATAATTCAACTTGAACCTCAATCCCATTGTTCTTTCCATCCCCATTTTTTTTATCCTGATTGGGATTGAACTGGTGGTAGAACGCTTTTCGCATCGCAAACTATACAACTTACCCGATGCGATTGCCAACCTGAGTTGTGGTATCACCTCACAACTCTCGGGGTTGTTTATGCGAATTCTGGCTATTGGCATTTACGAGATTGTTTACGCGAACTTTGCTTTTTTTACCCTGGAACGCAACTGGCTTTATTGGGTAGGTCTGTTTCTACTAACCGATTTTGCTTACTACTGGGCGCATCGGATGAGTCATGAAATAAACTTATTCTGGGGTGGCCATGTGGTTCATCACCAAAGTGAAGAGTATAATCTATCGGTGGCCTTGCGGCAAAGCAGCTTTCAGGTAGTATGGACGTTTGCTTTTAGTCTGCCCATTGCGCTGCTGGGTTTCAATACATTAGACTTTGCCCTGATCTCTGCCCTTAACACATTATATCAGTTTTGGATTCACACCGAAACAATCAATAAAATGGGTTGGTTCGAGTATGTATTCAACACACCCTCCCACCATCGCGTGCATCATGGCCGAAATCCGAAATACATTGATAAGAACCATGCCGGATCACTCATTATCTGGGATAAGATGTTTGGCACTTTTCAGGCAGAAGAAGAGCGCCCGACTTATGGCATTACCAAACCAATTAACAGTTGGAATGCGGTATGGGCCAATTTCAGCCATTATGCAGTTATGACGGAGGAAATAAAACAGATTCCATTGTGGAAAGACAAGGTGAAATACCTGTTTAAGAAACCGGGTTGGCTCCCCGCTTCTTTAGGCGGATACCGGGCAGCCCCCGAAGTCGATAAGGCTCACTATCGGAAATACAATCCCTCCTATCCCTTACAGTTGAATTATTATGTTCTGTTTCAATATATATTGTGTCTGGGTGTAACCGCTTTTTTTCTTTTCAAACAATCGCAATTTACAATGGTTGAAAAAGCTGTAGCTACAACCCTTATTTCTCTATGGGTGGTAAACAGCGGGGTTCTTTTTGAACAAAAGAAATGGGTATACTATGCCGAATGGATTCGAATTGCAGTCTATTCGTTATTGATTGTTATGGGAGCAACTCTTCTCCATCTCCCCACCTATTTTTATTTCCTGGGTGCGGGCTACGGGCTCCTTTCGGGATTCTGGTTTTTTAAAATCTCTACCTTAAAACAT
>JAEUUB010000158.1 GCA_016787745.1 Cyclobacteriaceae bacterium | reverse complement strand
CATCAAGACTTTATTGGTAAAACTGACAAAGTCAAAAAATATTGCAGAACTAAGTTTAAAAAATACCTCCCATGCACTAGTTAAAAAAATGGATTGCATGGACTCAAAGCTACTAACTCTTTGCGACAACTTCATCATTTCTAATAAAGAATGATAAAATCTAAACAAGAACTAATCCAAAATTTTTAAGTACAGAAAATTTAATAATGATCACATCATCAAACGAAAGATCACCTCTTTCAAAATCTGCCCTTCATCGCTGCTCCCGGAATCAACACCTTTTAATTTCAAGTCGGCTTGCTTTAGGAGGGTTATCCCTTCCAATACTTTATCTATTGAATAATTATTCAAAGCAGTACTATAATCTTTGGCGGCAAACGGACTGATTTTTAGAGCAGTAACTAATCCCTTTTCACTTCGATCGCTGGTTGAACAGGCTACCAATAATTTGCTGAAGAAGGAGTACAAAAATGCAATCATCGGTATCATTGGATTCTTCCGGGTATTCGCTTCAAAGTAATTTACAATCTTGGAAACCTGAAAGAGATCTCTTCTGATCAGCGCTTTTTGAAGTTCAAAAATGTTATACTCTTTACTAATTCCAACCTGACTCATTACGTGTTCAGCGGAAACCGGCCCGTTGGCCGGCACGGCTATTAACACTTTTTCCATTTCGTTGGCAAGCCGGTTTAAGTCATTTCCCACATATTCGGTCAATATCCGAACTGCCTCATCTTCTATTCCCTTTCCCCTTCCCTTCAGGTAATCCGTTACAAATGTTGCCAGTTGATTCTCGTAGGGTTTCTTGAAAGTCGCTGAAACTGCCAGTTGATCTATCTTCTTGCCTAACTCGCGTCTTTTGTCCAGCGTTTTGTGTTTATGGCATAATACAAGAATGGTGGAGTGCAGCGGGTGGGCGAGGTAATCCAGTAAAAGTTTTGATCCGGTTTCCTTCTGCAAATCCTGAATTTCCTGTGCTTCCTTTACAATAACCACCTGTCGCTCAGCCATCATGGGAAATCGCTTTGCATGCGTTAAAATAGTTGCCACACTTACATCTTTACCGTATAGTACAACCTGATTAAACCCTTTATCAGTTTCACTTAAAACATGAGTTTCTATATAGTTGGAAATCAGGTCTATATAAAAGGTCTCTTCACCTTGTAAAACATATACCGGATCAAACTTTCTCGCCTTTACCCTATCCAGAATTTTCTTTGCTCCGGCATCCATTAGTTCCTTCTTTTTTGTGCCAAGTTAAAGGCTGTAAGTATGCCTACCAAAGCTCCTGCTAAATGAGACTCCCAGGAGATTCGCGGATCGCTGGGCAAGATTCCGGCTAAAAAAATTCCTCCGTATACAAAAAACACAAAGGCCGATACAAAAAGAGAAACGAAATCTTGCTTTAAGATTCCATAGCAGATTAGAAAGGCTGCCAAACCATAAATTAATCCGCTCGCACCAATGTGATACGATAACCTTGGGCTAAAAATCCAGACTAAAAGATTTGTGATGAAGTAACAGCGGAAAAACACGATTGCCCCTATTCTTTCGTAAAAGAAAAAAAGTATTGTACCCAAAAACAGCAGGGGCACTGTATTCGAGAGCAGGTGCATATAATCACCATGAATCAATGGGGCGGTAAATATCCCAATCAGGCCCTCTACGGTGCGGGGTTTTATTCCCAAAAATCCCAGATCAATGTGGTAAAAGAATTCAATACTAAACGAAAGCCACATAACGAAGACCAATCGAAAAGGAATTACTGAACTCCCAAAAAATCGCTTTTCCTTAGCAGGCATTCCCTTAGTACTTGGCAGGATCCTTTACCATAGATAAATCGATGTGCTTCGCTTCCTCATCCCCTACAGAGTTGAGCCCAAGCAGGCCTCCCGAAGACTTGGCTATCTCTGATGCAATTTCAAGCAGACTCTTATAGAATTCCTGTGCAAAGTTCCGGTCAAGCTTTTTTAGGATTGGGTTCAACAGCGTCAAAGTCTTTTTTAATAAAGGGGTTCTTAATTCTTCCTGAGCTGGAAAACTCTGGATAACAATTTTCAGTTTATCTTCAAAATCTTCACCCACTTCCCGGTAAAAATCAAGAAGGTGCGATTTAGCGCGTTTTTGCTTTTTCTCAGTTAATGCAAGCGCTTTTTTAATTTCCCGATTATCAATGTGATCGTCAGCCCCGGCAATCAGAATACAAACCAGAATGGGTGCCTGGTGCATCAACTCTATCTCTGACTGGCTTAGCTCATCAAATTCTTGAATCATATACAATTATTAAAAAGAGTATGGTCCCCTTTATTTAACTATCGGGAATTAACGTAAATTTCAAATATTTTAACCAAATCATAGCATTATCTTTTTGCCTAAATTCCAAAGAGCTAACGGATGTACGAAAAAGAGCCAGTAAGAATATTTGTGGTAGAGGACGACCCGGCCTACACAAAATTTTTAAAATATGTTTTAAGTCTGAACCCTGATTTTGAGCCTGAGTTTTATACTACCGGAAAAGCGTGTATCGATCATCTCCATAAAAAGCCATCCATCATTACACTCGATTATTCCTTGCCGGATATGGAAGGCGAGAAAGTATTAAGATCAATAAAGGAATTTGACCCTGATATTAGTGTAATCATCATTTCAGCACAGGAAAAAATCGGAACAGCCGTAGAACTTTTAAAAGCCGGTGCCTATGATTATATAAGTAAGGATGAGGAGACAAAAGATCGAATCTTAAACTCCATTAAAAATGCTATTAACAAAACCACCCTTATCCGGGAGATAGATCGGTTAAAGCATGAGATCACCACCAAGTATGATTTTGAGAAAAGTATTATTGGAGCCAGTGTCGCTATAAAAAAAGTTTTTGAACTAATTGAAAAGGCAGTTACCACTCAAATCACGGTTTCGATCACCGGAGAAACCGGAACCGGGAAAGAATTAATTGCCAAAGCCATTCATTACAATTCCAAAAGAAAGAACAAGGCTTTGATAGCCGTTAATGTTGCTGCCATCCCTAAAGAACTCATTGAAAGTGAGTTGTTCGGGCATGAAAAAGGTGCCTTTACAGGAGCCGCTACAAGGCGTATTGGAAAATTTGAAGAAGCCGAAGGGGGAACTATTTTTTTGGATGAGATTGGAGAAATGGATCTGAATGTTCAATCCAAACTACTCAGAGTGCTACAGGAAAAGGAATTATCGCGGATAGGTGGCAATCAGCTTATTAAGCTTGACGTGAGAGTGATTGTTGCCACCCATCGAAACTTATTGGAAGAAGTCAGAGCAGGGCGATTCCGGGAAGACCTTTATTATCGCTTATTGGGATTGCCAATACACTTGCCCCCGCTGCGCGATCGGGATAAAGATATTCTTCTCCTCGCAAAATTTTTTACGGAGCAATTTGCAAAGGAAAACAATCTTAATAACATTAAAATCGGAGCCGATGCCCAGGAAAAACTACTTCAATATTCGTTTCCGGGCAATGTGCGCGAACTTAAATCAATTATTGAATTGGCCGTTGTTATGCGCAGTGACAATGAAATTCAAGCCAAAGACATCACCTTTAACACACCTGTTCGCGGAGAATCATTTACGTCTAAAGAAATGACCCTCCAGGATTACACGTACCATATCATCAGAAATTATCTTAACAAGTATAATAATAATGTGCTCGAAGTGGCACGAAAACTAGACATTGGAAAATCTTCGATATACCGATATTTAAAAGAAATGGAATCTAAAGGAATTTGAAAATGAAATCGCTATCCACCTATGTAAAAAAAGGATTATTCTATAAATCGGTTGTAGAGGACGGATCGGATATAATATTTATTGTGGACTATGAAGGAACTATTCTTTATCATAATCATTCCGTAAAAGAAACCCTTGGATACAAAGCTTCCGGTTTAGTGGGTAAAAACTTTTTCGATTACGTACCCAAATCCCTGATTCCTGATTTTAAAAAGCAATTCATTAAAAGCACCAGGCGTACCTATACCAAGTCGATCGAATTTCAATTTGTGTGCAAGGATAAAAGTTATAAATATCTGGAATTTAATTCCGTAAACTTAAAGCAGCGAGAAGGCATTGAAGGACTTATTCTTGACTGCCGGGATATAAGTCAAAGGAAAAAAGATGCAGC
>JAEUUB010000156.1 GCA_016787745.1 Cyclobacteriaceae bacterium | reverse complement strand
TGCCCTGGTGCTGGGGTTGTTATTAAGCGATTTTATTGATCAATTGCTGGAACGTGTTGAGGTTGTGGCCGCGATGTTAATTTTTGGTGGCGTGGTCTTTTTATTTATCGATAAACTTTTTCAAGAATCAGAGGAAAAAGGAGGTAATGAAGTGACTTACAAAACAGCTTTTCGAATTGGTCTGTTTCAAACCCTCGCGATGATCCCGGGTGTTTCGAGATCCGCAGCTACCATTATTGGAGGCTTAACCCAAAAACTCAATAAAAAAACAGCAGCCGAGTTTTCATTTTTTCTAGCCGTCCCTACCATGCTGGCGGCCACTGCGTACAAACTCCTTAAATTTTATCTGGATGGCTACACCTTTGGATCAAGGGAAATTTCCCTCCTCGCCTTTGGAAATGTAGCTGCTTTTGTGGTTGCTATTTTAGCCATCCGAACCTTTATCGCTTATCTGACAAAACACGGATTTAAAATTTTTGGATATTATCGCATTGCCGTAGGTGCAGCTATACTTGCGCTTTATTGGCTTGGTATTGATTTAAATGTTGTGTAGTGGAAACGGCCACTGACCAGCTACTCTTGATCAATAAGCCTGTTGGCTGGACTTCCTTTGATGTGGTTAACAAACTTCGCTACAAACTGAAGATTAAAAAGATTGGCCATGCCGGTACCCTCGATCCCCTGGCAACGGGTCTTCTGATTTTATGTACAGGTAAAATGACTAAGCGAATAGATGAGTTTCAGGCACAGGAAAAAGAATATACAGGTAAATTTATCATCGGGCAATCAACCCCGTCACACGATCTGGAAACTGAAGTTTCTGAAGTTAAAAACATAAGTGCAATTTCAGAAGCAGAAATTATTCAGGCTTCCAAAAAATTTCTCGGTACAATTCAACAAATACCACCTCTTCATTCAGCCATTAAGGTGGATGGCAAGCGCGCGTACAAACTGGCACGCAAAGGAAAAGAACTGGAATTAAAACCGCGTGAAGTGAAAATTACTGCCTTTGATATTGTGGAAATCAAAAAGCCTGCTGTCAGTTTTCGAATTGTCTGTTCCAAAGGAACCTATATCCGAAGCATCGCACGGGATTTTGGAAATGCGCTGGGTGTGGGAGCTTATCTGACAGAGCTCTGTAGAACCCGAATTGGGGAATTCAACCTGAAGGACGCACAGACTATTGACGAGATTAGTCCAACTTTGCAATCTTGAAATGAGGATAAACCAAGCTATACCCAACGGGATGTTAATACCTTTACCACATACGAGGCAAATCTCAAAAATGCGAATTCCATGCCTGCGTGCCGAAATGCACTACGGCATGCAGGTATGTGACCTAAAACAAAATAGTTATTAACAGATGAAAATATATCATACCCTGGAGGATTTTGTGCGACTGCGTTATGGAGTAGTTACCAGTGGCACATTTGACGGGGTACACCTGGGACATCAGAAGATATTGCAACGATTGCAAGAGGTATCGGAAAAAAGCCAGGGCGAAACCGTAGTAATAACTTTCTGGCCACACCCGCGCCTGATTCTCAGGCCTGAAGAACCCTCGTTGAAACTACTCAATACCTTTGAGGAAAAGGCCGAGTTACTACGCTTGCAAGGAATCAATCATTTAATCCGAATACCCTTTACAAAAGAATTTTCACAAATCTCATCACAGGAATTTATCACCAAAATTCTGGTTGAAACAATCGGAACAAAGAAATTAGTAATTGGGTATGATCATCGGTTTGGAAAAAACCGGGAAGGAAGCTTTGATCAGTTAAAAATCAATGCACCCTCATATGGCTTTGGTGTTGAGGAAATTCCAAAACAAGAGGTGGATCATATAGGAATTAGTTCAACCCGAATCCGAAAAGCACTGGGCGATGGAGACATCGATACAGCAAATCACTTTCTGGGTCGACCGTACTCACTTTCAGGACGCGTAATAAAGGGCGACAAGTTGGGACGAGTACTGGGTTTTCCGACAGCCAACATAGATCTCGACTCGCACGACAAACTTGTACCCGCGGAGGGAATTTATGCCGTGCAGGTGGTTTATGAAAAGAAAGTCTTTGGAGGGATGCTGTATATTGGCAACCGACCCACGGTAGATGGAAGTCGAAGATCTATTGAAGTCAATATCTTTGAGTTTGATCGGAATATTTATGGCGAGACCATTCAGTTATTGTTTATAAAATTATTGCGTGCGGATTCAAAGTTTAACGATCTTGAGTCACTTAAAAATCAACTTCAAATCGACAAGGAATTGTCCTTGCAGGTGTTAAAAACGTTCAACGTATAACGGCTATTTGGATTTTGAATCAGACAGTCTGAGATTTGTTCAAACTACAAGCATATGATTAACAAAGTTGTTCCTGGAGCCGCTGAGGCTGTAAAAGATATTCCTGATAATGCAATCGTAATGTTGGGGGGGTTTGGTTTGTGTGGTATTCCGGAAAATTGTATTCAGGCGCTGCTATTAACCGGGGTAAAGGGCCTGACGTGTATTTCAAACAATGCCGGGGTAGATGATTTTGGAATCGGATTATTATTAAAAACCCGCCAAGTAAAAAAAATGATTTCATCGTATGTTGGCGAGAATGTCGAGTTTGAACGACAACTGCTTTCTGGTGAGTTGGAAGTTGAGTTAATTCCGCAGGGAACATTGGCAGAAAGAATCCGTGCAGGAGGCGCGGGCATCCCGGCTTTCTACACCCCAGCCGGAGTTGGCACCGAGGTGGCAGCAGGAAAAGAAATTCGCGAGTACGATGGAAAACCGCACCTGTTGGAGAATTGGCTTCGGGCAGATTTTTCAATTGTTAAAGCCTGGAAAGGAGATACTTCAGGCAATCTTATATATAAGGGTACGGCCCGTAACTTCAACCCCATGATGGCCACCGCTGGAAAGATAACGATTGCCGAAGTGGAAGAGTTGGTTCCCGTGGGTGAGTTGGATCCAAATAATATCCACACGCCTGGAATTTTTGTTCAGCGAATTTTTGAGGGCAAAAATTATGAGAAGCGAATTGAACAACGAACTATAACAAAATAGGTATGCTGGACAAGATTGGAATCGCGAAACGAATTGCAAAGGAAGTAAGAGACGGCATGTATATTAATCTGGGCATTGGTATACCTACTTTGGTTGCCAACTTTATACCCAATCATTTAAACGTTGTACTTCAGTCAGAAAATGGATTGCTGGGCATTGGTCCCTTCCCCACCGAAGTGGAGGTTGACGCAGATTTAATCAATGCCGGAAAACAAACCATTACCATGATGCC
>JAEUUB010000155.1 GCA_016787745.1 Cyclobacteriaceae bacterium | reverse complement strand
TGCCCTGGTGCTGGGGTTGTTATTAAGCGATTTTATTGATCAATTGCTGGAACGTGTTGAGGTTGTGGCCGCGATGTTAATTTTTGGTGGCGTGGTCTTTTTATTTATCGATAAACTTTTTCAAGAATCAGAGGAAAAAGGGGATAACGAAGTGACTTACAAAACAGCTTTTCGAATAGGTCTGTTTCAAACCCTCGCGATGATCCCGGGTGTTTCGAGATCCGCAGCTACCATTATTGGAGGCTTAACCCAAAAACTCAATAAAAAAACAGCAGCCGAGTTTTCATTTTTTCTGGCCGTCCCTACCATGCTGGCGGCCACTGCGTACAAACTCCTTAAATTTTATCTGGATGGCTACACCTTTGGATCAAGGGAAATTTCCCTCCTCGCCTTTGGAAATGTAGCTGCTTTTGTGATTGCTATTCTAGCCATTCGAACCTTTATTGCTTATCTGACAAAACACGGATTTAAAATTTTTGGATATTATCGCATTGCCGTAGGTGCAGCTATACTTGCGCTTTATTGGCTTGGTATCGATTTAAATATTGTGTAGTGGAAACGGCCACTGACCAGCTACTCTTGATCAATAAGCCTGTTGGCTGGACTTCCTTTGATGTGGTTAACAAACTTCGTTACAAACTGAAGATTAAAAAGATTGGTCATGCCGGTACACTCGATCCTCTGGCAACGGGTCTTCTGATTTTATGTACAGGTAAAATGACTAAGCGAATAGATGAGTTTCAGGCACAGGAAAAAGAATATACAGGCAAATTTATCATCGGGCAATCAACCCCGTCACACGATCTGGAAACTGAAGTTTCTGAAATTAAAAACATAAGCGCAATTTCAGAAGCAGAAATTATTCAGGTGACCAAAAAATTTCTCGGTACAATTCAACAAATACCACCTCTTCATTCAGCCATTAAAGTGGATGGCAAGCGCGCTTACAAACTGGCACGCAAAGGGAAAGAACTGGAATTAAAACCGCGCGAAGTGAAAATTGCTGCCTTTGAAATTCTGGAAATCAATAAGCCTGCAGTCAGCTTTCGAATTGTCTGTTCCAAAGGAACCTATATCCGAAGCATCGCGCGGGATTTTGGAAATGCACTAGGTGTGGGCGCCTATTTGACTGAACTCTGCCGAACCCGAATTGGGGAATTCAACCTAAAGGACGCACTGACTATTGACGAGATTAGTCCAACTTTGCAATCTTGAAATGAGAATAAACCAAGCTATACCCAACGGGATGTCAATACCTTTGCCGCATACGAGGCAAATCCCAAAATGCGAATTCCATGCCTACGTGCCGAAATGTACCACGGCATGCAGGCATGAACTAAACGAAATAGTTATTAACAGATGAAAATATATCATACCCTGGAGGATTTTGTGCGACTGCGTTATGGAGTAGTTACCAGTGGAACATTTGACGGGGTACATCTGGGCCATCAGAAGATATTGCAACGATTGCGCGAGGTATCAGAAAAAAGTCAAGGAGAAACGGTAGTAATAACTTTCTGGCCGCACCCGCGCCTGATTCTCAGGCCCGAAGAACCCTCGGTGAAACTGCTCAATACGTTTGAGGAAAAGGCCGAGTTGTTGCGCCTGCAAGGAATCAATCATTTAATTCGAATACCCTTTACAAAAGAATTTTCACAAATCTCATCACAGGAATTTATCACCAAAATTCTGGTTGAAACAATCGGAACAAAGAAATTAGTAATAGGGTATGATCATCGGTTTGGAAAAAACCGGGAAGGAAGCTTCGAACAGTTAAAAATTAATGCCCCTTCTTATGGCTTTGATGTTGAGGAGATTCCAAAACAAGAGGTGGATCATGTAGGAATTAGTTCAACCCGAATCCGAAAGGCTCTGGGCGATGGAGACATAGATACAGCAAATCACTTTCTGGGTCGACCTTACTCACTTTCAGGACGCGTAATAAAGGGCGACAAGTTGGGACGAGTACTGGGCTTTCCTACAGCCAACATAGATCTCGACTCGCACGACAAACTTGTACCCGCTGAGGGAATTTATGCCGTGCAGGTGGTATATGAAAAGAAAGTCTTTGGAGGAATGCTGTATATTGGCAACCGACCCACGGTAGATGGAAGTCGAAGATCTATTGAAGTTAATATCTTTGAATTTGATCAGGATATTTATGGTGAGACCATTCAGTTATTGTTTATAAAATTATTACGTGCGGATTCAAAGTTTAACGATCTTGAGTCACTTAAAAATCAACTTCAAATCGACAAGGAATTGTCCTTGCAGGTATTAAAAACTTTCAACGTATAACGGCTATTTGGATTTTGAATCTAGCAGTCTGAGATTTGTTCAAACTACAAGCGTATGATTAACAAAGTTGTTTCTGAAGCCGCTGAGGCTGTAAAAGACATTCCTGATAATGCAATTGTAATGCTGGGGGGGTTTGGTTTGTGTGGTATTCCGGAAAATTGTATTCAGGCGCTGCTATCAACCGGGGTAAAGGGCCTTACGTGTATTTCAAACAATGCCGGGGTAGATGATTTTGGAATTGGGTTATTATTAAAAACCCGTCAGGTAAAAAAAATGATTTCATCGTATGTTGGTGAGAATGCCGAGTTTGAACGGCAACTGCTTTCTGGTGAGTTGGAAGTTGAGTTAATTCCGCAAGGAACATTAGCAGAACGAATCCGTGCAGGAGGCGCGGGCATCCCGGCTTTCTACACCCCTGCCGGTGTTGGCACCGAGGTGGCAACAGGAAAAGAAATTCGTGAGTACGATGGAAAACCGCATCTGTTGGAGAATTGGCTTCGGGCAGATTTTTCAATTGTTAAAGCCTGGAAAGGAGATACTTCAGGCAATCTGATTTATAAGGGGACTGCCCGTAACTTCAACCCCATGATGGCGACCGCAGGAAAGATAACGATTGCCGAAGTGGAAGAGTTGGTTCCCGTGGGTGCGTTGGATCCAAATAATATCCACACGCCTGGAATTTTTGTTCAGCGAATTTTTGAGGGCAAAAATTATGAGAAACGAATTGAACAACGAACTATAACAAAATAGGTATGCTGGACAAGATTGGAATCGCGAAGCGAATTGCAAAAGAAGTAAGAGACGGTATGTATATTAATCTGGGTATTGGCATACCTACTTTGGTTGCCAATTTTATACCCAATCATTTAAATGTTGTACTTCAGTCAGAAAATGGATTGCTGGGCATTGGTCCGTTCCCCACCGAGGTGGACGTAGACGCGGATTTAATCAATGCCGGAAAACAAACCATTACCATGATGCCCGGTTCTTCGTTGTTTAATTCGGCTGAGAGTTTTGCCATGATTCGCGGAGGGCACGTTGACCTTACTATTTTAGGGGCTATGGAAGTTTCTGAAATCGGAGACATTGCCAATTGGAAAGTGCCTGGAAAAATGGTGAAAGGAATGGGCGGTGCGATGGACCTTGTTGCCTCGGCAAAAAATATAATTGTAGCGATGCAACACTGCAGCAAAGAGGGTGCCTCCAAACTTTTAAGAAAATGTACACTCCCCATTACGGGAATTAATTGCGTAAAAAAAATTGTCAGCGATTTAGCAGTTCTGGACGTCCTTCCTACCGGGGGATTTAAACTCCTGGAAAGAGCTCCGGGCGTTTCTGTCGAACAAATTAAAAATGCTACCGAGGGCAAGCTTCTTGTTGAGGGAACAATTCCAGAAATGGTTTTATAAGTCCCGTCAGTCATCCATCAAACTACTAACCCTTTGCAAATGAAGAAATCAACTATAAATTTTTCGATCGAACTTGATTCAAAGAACGTACCGGAACGAATACTTTGGGATGCAACGGATAAACCCGAAGATACCCCGTCCGAAACCAAGTCTATCTCCGTTTCGCTTTGGGACGATAAACAAAAAAACACTATGCGTATCGATCTGTGGACCAAGGATATGCCTGTTGATGAAATGAAGAGGTTTTATATTGAGTGTGTGGGGGGCATAGCACAGAGTGTTCTGAGTTCGACCGGGGATGAACGA
>JAEUUB010000130.1 GCA_016787745.1 Cyclobacteriaceae bacterium | reverse complement strand
AAACGGATTGCACAAAGGAAAACCAAGCAACTCGATTTCATCAAAAGCATCTTCCAACACATTTCGTTTTAGTTCGGGTAAGGGAAATTCTTTGGGCTCGGTATCAAATAACTCTACGGTAGTAGTTGGTTTAGTTCTGGTATTGCTAAGAAATAACATCGCCTCCCACAAAAGATGTTGCTTGGTTTTTCCGGTAAAGCGAAAGGAACCGAGGCGAATAAGAATACGGAGTTGTTCTAACCCAATGCCGGGAGTACGCCTTAGAAAATTATCTAAGCTTTTATAGGAACCATTTTTTTGTCGCTCCAGTGGAATGTGCTGTGCAATTTTTGTTTCCAGACTTTTGAGATGAACAAAACCAATGTAAATGGTATCATCATAAATAGTAGTGAGATGATCGCTGTTATTGACACACGGAGCTTCTATCCGGGCACCGTTCATTCGGGCTTCGTGAAAGTAAAATTCAGTTCGATAGAATCCACCAAAGTTGTTGATAACACTCACCATAAACTCTAAAGGATAGTGCGCTTTCAAAAACAAACTCTGATAACTCTCCACGGCATAACTGGCTGAGTGACCTTTGGCGAAAGAGTACCCCGCAAAGCTTTCAATCTCAAACCAAACGCGATCGGTAATGTGCTGCGGATATTTTTTTTCTGTACAGTTTTCAAAAAACTTATCGCGCACGCGTTGAAATTCTTCACGCGACCGATATTTGCCGGACATGCCCCTGCGCAGCACATCGGCTTCAGTAAGGGTAAGCCCGCCAAAATGGTGTGCTATTTTAATTACATCCTCCTGATATACCATCACGCCATAGGTATCGGCCATCAGTTCATCCATAATGGGATGAATGGATTCATATTTAATTTCATTACGCGTCATGTGAAACCGCTCAATGTAAGCCTTCATCATACCTGAGCTTGCTACTCCTGGCCTTATGATCGAACTAGCTGCCACCAATGTTAAGTAATCATCACATCGTAATTTTTGTAACAGCATGCGCATGGCGGGTGATTCTACATAGAAACAACCCATCGCTTTGCTATTGCGCATGAGATTTTTAATTTTTTCATCGTCTTTGAATTTTTTGAATTGATATACATCAATGTCAATTCCTTTATTTCGTTTTACATGGGTAACGGTTTCTTTGATGTGACCTAACCCACGCTGACTAAGAATATCAAATTTGTAAATTCCAAAATCTTCGGCAGAATGCATTTCAAACTGAGAAACAGGCAATCCTTTGGGAGGTAATTCGGTGGCGGTGTAGGCGTAAATGGATTTTTCAGTAATAAGTACACCGCCTGCATGGATTGAGATATTGGCTGGCAATTCTTTGCTGCCAATATAATTGGCATACCCTATTATTTTTTTAGCGATGTGGTCGCGTTCAATTTCTTCTTTTCGATTTTCTACAAGAGCATCAATTTCTTCTTTAGGCAAACCAAATACTTTTGCCAGTTCGCGAATGATGGATTTACCTTTATAGGAGACATGAGTTCCCAACAGGCAAACATGATCATATCCATACTTCTTAAATAAGTATTCATAAATGGCATCGCGGTTATCCCAGGAAAAATCAATATCGAAGTCGGGTGGGGTAACCCGTTCTTCATTTAAAAAGCGTTCAAAATATAAATTAAGCTCAATCGGATCTACATTGGTGATGCCGAGGCAATACGCCACCGTGCTATTAGCGCCACTACCACGACCTACAAAATCATAATTATGTTTTTTGGCAAAGCGAATTAAATCATAAGCAATCAGGTAATAGGCAGTAAATCCTTTTTGGGCGATTATGCGAAGTTCTTTTTCAATGTGCGATTGCCAAATCGTTTTATCGTCACCATAGCGTTTTGCATATCCACTCGCTGTAATGGTTCGCAAGTATTTCATATCTTCTTCTGGACCCGATGTGAAGAATTTTTTGTTTTTATCTTCCCCTGGTTTACACTCGATAGAGCACTGGTTCAACAATGATTTTGCATTGCGAATCAGTTCTGGAAACTTTTCAAATATTTTTTCCAAATCCTCTTCAGGCATCATAAACTCTTCTTTACGTGCCTGATAGTGTTCGGGTAGTTTACTCAGCAGAGTGTTATGGGCAATGCACCGAAGAAGCCGATGTGTATTATAGTCCCGGTAAATGAGTTTGCCTTTTTTATTTTCCGGAGGTAGTAGAGTGATAGGATGAAGAAGCACGAATTTGTATTCATACTCTTCGCGCTGTGGGTGAATGGCAAATGACACTAAATCAGGTTTGCCCACGCCAATGTGTTCACCGGCTTTTAGTTGATCAGGCTCTATTTTTCCAAACGGGTATATGACGAACGTTTGATCCAATTCCGGTGCCTGTACAGGAAATTTTTTAGCTTCGCGATTATGGTAGGATAGGAAACGGTTAATAGCTTCAAGACCACTGTTGTTTCTGGCTATAATTACATAGAGAAAATCATTGTCGTTTCGAAACTCAACGCCTACGGCAATGTCGAGTTGATAAGCAGGAATTCCATATTTGCTTAGCCCATTTTCGCAAGGTTTATTTTCATCACAAATGCGCAGTAAATCCAAGTAAGACGAAACGTTATTGATTTCGGTAAGCACAAGCTTGTGAACGCCACAGCGTTTCGCTTCTTCAAAAAGCGTTTTGATAGGCAGTGTGCCGTATTTGAAGCTGAAACCGGTGTGGCAGTTGAGGTACATGAAAAAATAAAAGACTATTACTAACTCTTGCTCAGTCTGTGTCCTCACAGACCAAAGGTTAGTTGTTTATTAAACTCTTCGAGATTTTTCCTTTAAACATATTCATCTCCATGCGCACGCGTTTGTTTACATCGAGGGTAGTAGCACGAATTAATTTCTCTACACCATGTTTGTGTTTAATAAAAT
>JAEUUB010000090.1 GCA_016787745.1 Cyclobacteriaceae bacterium | reverse complement strand
GGAGATACCTTATTTATGCCCAGTGGCTATTGGCATCACATCGAATATTTAGAAGGAGGCTTTGGTTTGTCAGTAAGAACCATGGCTAATAGTCTGCCAATGAAGTTTAACGGATTGTGGAATCTAACCGTGCAGCGCACCACAGATAATCTGATGCGAAAGATCAACGAAGACAAGTGGTTTGCCTATAAAAAGAAATTGGCAAATAAACGCGCAGAGCGAGCTATAAAAGAACTTATTTAAGAGAGTTCCGCTATTCTTTTCACGTTTTTATGAAACTCGGTTATGGCTTTGGTATGAAGCCTTGGGTAAAGGCGCGTATCTCTGAATTTGGAATTGCTTTTGTACAGGGTAAGATGGGATACTTCCGTAAATCCTTCCGGTGTTTCTTTTAAAGTAATCCATTGCGAGCCTTCCGAAGCTCCGCCTTTCATGTAGCAAAGCTTTATCAACCATCCGGGTTTATTCACTTCAGCAATTTCGTGCGCAACGGCAATTGTCAGCAAGCCCCAAAGAATGCTCAAATTCAAAATGATGATTTGCCCTCGTTCCATTCCCGCGTAGGGTTCGTTTAGGTAATTTATGGCGCTGTTCTTCTTTGAATATTGTAACCCAAAACTAACCATCTCACCATTCCAAGCCTCCTTAGGATGAATGGTAGTATAGGTGTTCCAGACCAATTCAATATTTTTCTTGATCAGGAAGGATCGAAAATGCTTTTGGTAACTGGTGGATTCCTCCGGCTTATAGCAAACCGGTTGCAGTTTCGAAAATCCACCCGACCGGTTTAGTCCATAATGCTTTATAAACTCCCGAACACGTTTCTGTTTAATCTTTTCCAGATTCACTTCCATGCTCGCAAAATAGTTAAATATTTAATTGGACCGAATTTAGGGTCAACGGGTATATAAGTATGCAAAGATTAAGCATCAGGTACATTTGATCCTGGTCGGCTAATAATGACTCATAATTCCATTGGTACCCGAAAAATGCACATTCATAAGTGATTCATGTCAACTTAAAGCAATACTTGCTATTTTGACTTATTTTCTATCAATATTGTATTGATTATGAGATAATTAATTGTGGGAAGCAAACTATTGCTTAAATATATACCTGATTTCAAGATAGTTCTTGCAGCTGCTTTATACTTCTGCTCAGCTCAGCTTGGATATTTTCTTGCGTTTTCAGATTCTAATCCGTTGCCTGTATGGCCGCCATCGGGCGTTGCCTTTGCACTGATTATTCTTCTTGGTAGATCTTCCTGGCCCGGATTAGCTATCGGTGCATTAATTTCTAATCTCATGGGCTTTTGGACTCAACAGGAGTTATCGCCCTACACGCTGGTTTTAATTACCACTCTAGTAACTATAGGCCAAACGCTGGAAGCACTTATAGGCAACTACTTAGTTAAAGTTTGGATAAAAGACGACTATCCTTTTAGAAAGGCAAAGGAGACCTTTCGTTTTTTGTTTGTTGCGTTGCTGATGAGTTTGGTTGGAGTTTGGATAAGCATGTTAGGATTGTTTTTTAACAACGCGATTAGCTCCGATTTATTGTTATTAGATACGTTTCGGTTTTGGGTAAGTCATGTTGTAGGCATTCTCTTGTTTACCCCGTTTATCTTATGCGCAATTAAGAAACGCAAAACCGGATTTCAACCTGAGAAACTTATTGAAGGATCGGTTTTTGTTCTTTGTATGCTTGCAATTTATTCCTTAATCCAACTTGGATATTTTAACGGAACGTTGATTAATTCCTTGCCCTATTTATTAATCCCATTTCTTTTGTGGCTCACCTTTAGGTTCGATCTGCTTGCGGGCATTTCAGCAACGTTGTTGTCATCTCTGGTAGCCATCTATTTCACCACCCAGGGGCAAGGTCCTTTTGTACAGCAATCGACCAATGATTCTATTCTGCTTCTTCAGATATTTATTGGGGTTATCAGCATCTCCACCATTGTGTTGTCGGCAACGGTAGCTGAGCGCACCGAAGCTCAGCATAAACTGGAACAGTTTAACCTTAATCTGGAGACTATGGTGCAGGAGCGGACTCGCGAACTTAGGAAGCGTAATACCGAACTGGATAACTTTGTTTATAGTGTATCGCATGATTTGCGTGCGCCTATCGCATCTGTTTTGGGCTTACTCAATCTGGCCAGAAAGGATAAGGATTTGGCCATGAAAGATGTCTATCTGGATAAGATCACAAATAGCGCGCTTCAGCAGGATAGCTTTATCAGAGAGATTCTGGATCAATCAAGAAATTCAAGATTAGAAGTTAACAAGGATGAGATATTCTTTGAGCCTTTAATTAATGAAACCTTTAATCAATTAAAATTTGCAACGGCCACCGGAACAGCGGTTGAAAAGGTTGTAAACGTAAAGCAAGCCGGATCATTCTATTCTGACCGATGGAGGCTTAAGGTGATTCTGAATAATATTATTTCTAATTCCATTCGCTATCGAAATGGACACGACCCGGTTATTAAGGTAAATGTTAATATTGAAAATCATAAAGCTGTTGTTGAAATTGAGGACAACGGCCGGGGAATACCAAAGGAGCACATCCCCAAAATATATCAGATGTTTTACCGCGCCACTGATGATGGTGCAGGCTCAGGTTTAGGATTATACATTGTAAAGGAAACAATGGATAAACTAAAAGGGCAAATTAATATCGAATCGGAAGAAGGACGTGGAACCGTTGTAAAACTGGAAATTCCGGAACTTACCTGATTACTCTAACAAAGGCTTTTGATCACAGGACTTTCCCTTACAGGTAAGAGGCGTAAATATTTCAGCACGGATTTTCCATACGCCCTTTACCTTATGCCACTTCGCATAATAGGTACCGGTAAGTTGAACAAGACCTTCCGGCTCCTCCCATTGCCCTGTCCAGGTTCCTGATTCTGAAGCCATATTCCAATTTTCATAAATCTGGATGGCAAGCGGTGTTCTCACATAGATCACTTTCTGCTTTGCCCTAAACTCCTGAGCGAAACTTTTCTGCATTGCCTCTTTGCCGGAGGACTCTGCATTTCGGGAGGAAACAATGTGAAAATCTTCTGTCAGGAATTCTGCTAAAGCCACGGAATCATGACTAGCGATTGCTTGATTGGATGCGCTGCGCGTAGCCCGGATTTGAGCTTCATCGTTTGAGGTTGGTGGGCTAGGGGATGTGCACCCTATGAGAAGTGCGGCAATACCTGAAATCAGAAACCGATTCATACTGTCAAGATAAAAGTTTTAAAAAATTGTTTGATGTTATTTTAAGCTCTGCACTTGTTATCGGATGTCTAAAGATCAATTCAGAAGCATCCAATGCGATGGCGTTTAACTGATAGAGTTCCTGTGAACCATACAAAGTGTCTCCAAGAATTGGACATTCTACAGAAGCCAATTGAGCTCGTATCTGGTGATATTTTCCTGTATGAAGTTGAATTCTCCATAGAAATAAATTTCCATCAGGCGAAATCTCATAATCGAGGTGAGCCTTTTCCGTATACGCTTCCTGAGTTTTAAACAGAACGGCTTTCTTTTTTTCTTTACGATGCCAGTGTTCGAGCGTTCCGGTTTTTAAGGCAGGGGCATTAGCGGTAAGGGCCTGATAGTATTTTTTTACCTTCCTTTCAGCAAATTGCTCACTCAGATTTTTTAGTACGGATCGCTGTTTGGCAAATAGAACTATTCCGCTAACAGGACGATCCAGCCGGTGAATGTGCTGTGCATAGGTATCCTCTTTCTGCGCAGGATTTCCTACATACTTTTTAACCAGGTTTAATAAATTAGGATGTCCGTTTCGATCGGGTTCCACCATTAAACCTGCTGGCTTATTCACCACTACTATGCTATCATCTTCGTAAAGAATGGAGATGGCTGGTGTAGGTGTTTTCATGGAGGTAATTTGATTTTAGTTTACCTGACTGTTTCGAAAAGTTTCAGGTGTTAGTCCAGTGTACTTCTTAAAGTATCGGCCAAAATAACTATTGTCTTCAAAGTTAAGTTTGTATGCAATCTCTGCAACGGATAGATCTGTGTGGGCCAGCAGACGTTTGGCTTCCAGTAAAACACGCTGTCGTATAAGTTCCCCAGCCGTTTTACCCGACTTCTTTTTGCTCAGTGAATTCAGATGATTAGGCGTGATGTTCAACAATGCAGCATACTCTTTGGGAGCCCGCAATTCATTGAAATGTTTTTCAATCAGCTCCTGAAAAGAAAAGAGAAAGTCTTTGTTTTCGTCTTTAATCAATGTTTGATTCTGGTAAAGGCGCGAGGTTCGGATCAACAACTTACCGATTGAATAGAACAGGGAGTCCCGGCTGAAGGCATCCGGATTATCAATTTCTTTTTCCATGAGTTCAAGTTCTTCTACCCAACCATTTTGTTCCTCGTTGCTCAAGTCTTTATAGCTGGGGAGGTTCGTACGAAATAATGGCCAGGCAGACATAAGTTTCCTTCCTTTGGCAAGGGCAATAAAACTATCGTTAAAAAGAACTACAAACCCTTCAACACGATTAAGGTCGTTCCAGGCATGCACCTGATCGGGCGCGATTAAGAAAAGGCGGTTTGGTTTTAGCTCATACCTCTCAAAATCAATTTCGTGACTGCCACTGCCCCCAGTAATTAAAATAAAAGTATAGAAGTGGTGTCGATGGGGTTCCCGCAAGTGATCAATGTCTTTGGCAAAGTACTCAAACCTGAAAAAATCAAAGTCCTTAACCTCTGAGTGCACTGCCCTGAGCGATTCTATAGAATAGCTTATAATTTGATCTTTACCCTTCATAAGTAAAAAGTACCATATCTACTAAGATTGATGCCATTATAAATGGCTCAAATAGGCCTATATTTGATGTATACTAAATGAGTACTATAAATGTACCATAAATAAGTACATAAACTGTAAAGTATGAATACCTATAAAATTAATTCGATACTGGTGCCAATAGATTTTTCTTCCGTTGCCACCAATGCGCTGAATACAGCCATTGCCATTTGTAAACGGCAATTAGCTACCCTTACCCTAATTCATGTGGTCGAAAACACATATGTTTTATATCCACCTGAGGCAGGCAGCGCACTGGGAGCGATTTTGCCAGAAATGGTGAAGCATGCCAATGAAGGGTTGAGTAAGTTGGCTAAGAAAATAAGATTAGAACATGATATAGTTGTAAATCACATCGTCCAATCGGGCAATCCTGCCGATGAAATTTGTCGCTGGGCATTGCATAAAGAGACTGATTTAATTGTATTGGGCACCCATGGCGCTTCCGGACTGCGTGAGTTTTTCCTGGGATCCAATGCCTACCGGGTTGTAAAAAATTCACCTTGTCCTGTAATGACCATTCCAGGATCCGGGCAATGGCTTGACTTCAGGAAAATCCTGTTTCCAATTAGAATGGTTTCCAATGCACTGGATAAGTATGATGTTGTGCGTCCCATCCTTCGAAGAAATGGATCGTCTCTTCTTGTGGCTGGCATTGTTAAGAAAAATGACTCCGCAGGTTTGATAGAGATGAAGACCCTGGTGGATACAGTCCAAAATAAAATTATAGAAGACGATGTAACGTGCAAGAGTGAAGTTCATTTTTGTGAGAATGTAGCTCAACAGGTATTAGCGATTGCAAACAATGCTAAACCCGACCTGATAGTGATAACCGCCACCCTGGACGCATCCATACGAGACTTTTTTCTGGGGCCCTATACACAGGATATTGTAAATCATGCTGCGTTTCCGGTATTAAGCATCCGCCCCCAACAAACGAAACATACAGTAGGAGCCTTACAGGGATTGTTGCAAGGGTATTCTGTAAATCAGGAAGCCTACATATAAGCTGCAGGAGAAAGCGCACACAAGAACAAATCAAAATACAAATTTTAAAGCCTTATATATGAAAGTTGAAATAACACACCTAACCATGTCAGATTATCTTGATCTGAAAGAGAGCATGCTTGAAGCGTATACCCAGTGGGGTGCCTACTGGCGCGATCATCAGATTGAGAAACTATTGAAACTGTTTCCGGAAGGTCAGCTTTGCATCAAAGTGGATGATAAGTTGGTGGGAGCGGCTTTGTCCTTGATTGTGGACTATAATAAACTCGGAGATAATCATACCTATAAAGATGCCACCAGCAATTATACTTTTGATAGCCATACGCCCAATGGAGATGTCTTGTACGGTATTGAAGTTTTTATTCATCCGGAGCACAGAGGATTAAGATTGGGTAGACGCATGTATGATGCGCGGAAAGAGCTTTGTGAAAAATTCAATTTGCGGGCCATTATTGCTGGCGCACGATTGCCCCGATATGGTGAACATGCAGAAGAATTGTCGCCTAAAGAATACATTGAAAAGGTTAAGAACAAAGAATTGTACGACCCAACGTTGAGTTTTCAGCTTAACAATGGGTTTCACGTAAGGAAAATATTGAAGGGCTACATGCCGGGCGATACGGAGTCAAGAGACTATGCGGCCTTGATTGAGTGGATTAATATCTATTACGAATCAAACAAGAAGTTACTGAATCAGATCAAAACGAATGTGCGGTTAAGCTTGGTGCAGTGGCAAATGCGCAATTTCAAAGACTTTGAATCACTCTGCGAGCAAATAGAATTCTTTGTGGATGCAGCCTCGGCTTACGAAGCAGATTTTATTCTGTTTCCCGAGTTCTTTCATGCGCCCTTAATGGCAGAGTATAATCACCTGACGGAAGCCGAGGCCATTCGGGGATTGGCAAAATACACAGAACCTTTACGGCAACGATTTGCTAAGCTGGCTGTATCCTATAATGCCAACATCATTACGGGAAGTTTCCCTGATTTAAGAGATGGTAAACTATACAATGTGGGATATCTCTGTCACAGAAATGGAAAGATAGAAGAGTTTCAAAAAATACATATCACACCAGGAGAGCGTGAATCCTGGGGTATGGTAGGGGGTGATTTACTGAAAACCTTTAATACCGATTGTGGAAAGGTGGGCGTATTAATTTGTTACGATGTTGAATTTCCTGAATTGTCGCGCTTACTGGCTGACGAAGGAATGAACATTCTATTTGTTCCTTTCCTTACGGATACACAAAATGCGTATTCGCGGGTGCGCCATTGCTCGCAAGCGCGGGCCATTGAGAATGAATGCTTTGTGGCCATTGCCGGGTGCGTGGGCAATCTACCTAAGGTAAATAACATGGACATTCAATATGCGCAATCAGCTGTATTTACACCGTGCGATTTTGCTTTTCCTACAAACGGAGTGAAGGCAGAAGCAACGCCCAATACAGAAATGACTTTGATCGTTGATGTTGATCTGGATTTATTAAAGGATTTAAATCATAAGGGATCGGTAACCAATTTACGCGATAGACGCAAGGATCTCTACAGGATGGAAGCAGCCTTAGCTAAGCGATCGCTTAACGAACTTGAGTTTGCAGTTAATTGACAACTGAGGTGAGATGCTTAGATAAAAAGGTAAATTAAAAACTGGATAAGCTTACTAGATTGCCTGAATTTTCGAACTAAAGCCTTTTAAAATTGAGGCTTTTTTTAGGTCTCATTCCATGTCAACAGGAGACCAGCCAGAACAGGTCTACCTTACTGTTAAAAATTTTGAAATAAAAATACTTAGTTGGCCTGTGTAATTAGAATGCCAACTGCGACATTACCACTTTAATTTGTCTATGAACCTACGTTATTTATTAACGCTTTTCTTTTTGTTACATGCAGCTTACCTGGTTGCCCAGTTTAACGAAACCATTAGGAGCGACCGACCAGGACAATCAATTACTCCATTTGCCGTTGGAAAAAACATACTTCAAATTCAAAGTGGTGTGGATTACTTCAATAACGAATATGCAGGGTCTAAAGGAAGTGGCGGCTTAAGCAATACAGTATTCCGATACGGTATAACGGAAACCTTTGAAATTAGTACAATGATTGAATATAAGGGTGAGACAATGGCTGGTAGTTCAGGTACAGTAAGCGGATTGAGTGCGGTTGATTTTGGTCTTCGATATAATATTTATGTAGGATCAGGTCTTATTCCTACGGTGGGATTTCAAACCACTTTTCGTTTGCCAAATCTTGGAGGTGATTATGAGATCGATCAATGGGCACCCCGGTTCATGCTTGTTACCAATCAGCAACTAGCTGACAAAATGTTCTTTACAACAAATTGGGGAGCATCGTGGAGCGGGAATGATGCCATTCCGCAAGGTAATTTTACAGCCAATGTTTCATACTCACTTTCAGACAAAATAGGCCTGTTTGTTGAAACATACGGTAACCTGCGGCAAAGCGATTTTAATATATTTTGGGA
The DNA here is from genome assembly GCA_016787745.1 of Cyclobacteriaceae bacterium. GTDB lineage: Bacteria > Bacteroidota > Bacteroidia > Cytophagales > Cyclobacteriaceae > ELB16-189. Next base: position 3,525 of record JAEUUB010000090.1, on the reverse strand, counting down.
CACTGGCATTGCTTACCTACTGAGTAACAATTTACAGTTAGATCTATACACAGGTTTTGCTAACAATGACCAGTCGAAAGATTTTTTTATTAGTGGAGGTTTTTCATGGAGAACAAAAAGAAAAAATTAAATAAGCATGAACTTTAGATTCTCATTTGCAGCAATGCATATGCTGCTGATGGTATCATTTGTCAACGCACAAGATACCTTGCAACCGAAGGACTCGGTCCATATGGAAAAGACCACCCTGTTAATTCGAAGAATGGATAGCATTAAGGTTGCGGATTCTTTGAGAAGAGCTTCCTTGTTAACGGAAATCGAGAACCTGAAAGGTACGGAAGCCAACCGGCAACGTCAGGAATTGTTAAAAAGATTGAAGGAAGAAGAAGCTGAGGACTCAATACGGGCAGCCCGGTTTGCGGATCAACTGACAAAATTAAAAGCTACAGCGAAAGGATTTCCGGTTTTACCGTTTGGTGATACCTTATTCCTGATATACACAAAAGTAGGATCATTTAGTGCAGCGGAAAGGGCAAAGGCAATATCTGATAAGATTAAAAATCTGTATAGCGATTATGAATTTAAACCTGATTCCTTAGCTGTAAACAGGGCGGCTACAAATTCCGAAATTGTATATCAGGACTTAGTTGTGATGAGTATTAGTGAAATGGATGCTCTCTGGTTCGATAAGTCACAGGATCAACTTGCTTTGGAATATCGGAATATCATCAGTCAGGCTATTGCCAGTGAGCGTAAATCAAACAGTATAATTAACATCGCCTTGCGGGTAGGCGCCATCATCCTTATTCTGGGTGGAATTTATATCATCATCCGCCTGATCAATCGAGGTTTTAAAAAGATCAATCAAAAAATGATTTCGCTCAAAGAGAGCATCCTTACTGGTATTAAGTTTAGAGGATATCAATTTCTTGATACCGATCGTGAGCTTCAGGTTATTCTGTTTGCCACCAATGTCGTTCGGTTGTTAATTATCGTTCTGGCGCTTTACATTACCTTACCTTTGTTATTCAGTGTGTTTCCGTGGACACGCGGCATTGCGGAGACTTTGATTGGTTGGGTACTTTCGCCACTTAAAAAAGTGGGATCAAGTTTTATTAATTACTTACCAAACCTGTTTACCATAATTGTTATTGGGGGCGTTACTCATTACACTATCAAGTTCCTAAAATTTATTGCCGGAGAGATAGCCAATGAGTCGCTCACGATCCCCGGATTTTACCCAGACTGGGCAAAGCCTACGCTGAACATTGTAAAGTTCCTGGTGTATGCGTTTAGCTTTATAATTATCTTTCCATACTTACCAGGTTCCGATTCGCCAATTTTTCAGGGCGTTTCCGTTTTTGTCGGAATCTTATTTTCGCTGGGTTCCTCTTCTGCCATTTCTAATGCCGTTGCTGGCCTTGTAATTACCTATATGCGGCCCTTCAAAATTGGCGATCGCATTAAAATAGGTGAATTGACGGGAGATGTAGTCGAAAAGTCTTTGCTGGTAACGCGAATCCGAACCATTAAGAATGAAGAGATCACCATACCCAACGCCTCCGTTTTATCGGGCCACACGGTTAACTACACAACTTCTGCTAAGGAACTTGGCTTGATTCTACATACGGGGGTAACGATCGGGTATGATGTTCCGTGGAAACAAGTGCATGAGTTACTGATAGCCGCGGCTTGTGCAACCGATGGAATTCTAACTAAGGAAGATAAGAAACCCTTTGTGCTTCAAACCAGTTTGGATGATTTTTATGTTGCCTATCAGATAAATGCCTATACCAATCATTCGCACCGAATGGCAGCTATCTATTCGCAACTTCATCAAAATATTCAGGATAAATTTAACGAAGCCGGAGTCGAAATTTTATCGCCCCACTATCGTGCTGCCCGGGATGGAAACATGACCACAGTTCCGGCAAGTTATTTACCCAAAGAGTATCAGGCACCTTCGTTTAGCATCAAGATAAATAATGATAAGGAAAAGTAGAAATGGAGCAATTGATTATTGATATGGGTATTCCGTTACTTTGGCACAAGCCATTGATGCTGCTTTTGTGGCTGATGATAATATGGCTGGTATCAAAATTTGTCCGTTTACAAATTACTCGATCACAAGTCGATAGCGAGGTTGGATACAAAGCAAAAAAGGCCGTTACATTTAGTGCCTACGTACTTTTTTTACTTATTGTAATTATTCTTTATAGCGAGAGCCTCGGTGGTCTTACTGTGGCCTTAGGCGTTGCCGGTGCCGGCATCGCGTTTGCCTTGCAAGAGGTTATTGCAAGTTTTGCCGGATGGCTTGCCTTGTTGTTTGGGAACTTCTATAAGACAGGCGACCGGGTGCAGTTAGGGGGAATAAAAGGTGATGTTATTGATATCGGTATTTTGCGAACTACGTTGATGGAAACCGGAAACTGGGTGGATGGTGATCTATACAACGGAAGAATTGTTCGCATAGCAAACAGTTTCGTATTCAAGGAGCCAGTTTTTAATTATTCCGGAGACTTTCCGTTTCTTTGGGATGAAATCAAAGTGCCAATTCGCTACGGAAGTGATTTTGAATTAGCCCGTAGCATTTGCCATAAAGTGGCTGAAAAAATAACCGGAGGGTATGGTAGAGAGGCGGAAGAAACCTGGGCACATATGACAAGGAAGTACCAGGTGGAAAAAGCAACCACGCAACCCATGATAACCTTACTTGCCAACGACAACTGGATTGAGTTTACTGTGCGATATGTGGTAGATTTTAAGCGAAGGAGAATCACCAAAAGTTTATTGTTTACCGATCTGTTGAATGAGATACAGAGCACCCAGGGCAAAGTTCAGTTAGCATCGGCCACTTTTGAAATTACAGCAATGCCTTTCAATGCAACTAAGTAGCCATGGAAGAATTTTTATCCTATACAATTTTTGATTTTGGAGAGTACAAACTTTCTACCGGCACCCTGGCGGCCATTCTGCTGCTATGGGCAGGGGTGCGCGTCTTTCTTTTCTTGCTTAGAAGATTTCTTCATAGCTATTTTAAAAAACGAGGTATCGACCACGGTCGGGAAGATGCTATTTATCTATTAATAAAATACTTCACCTGGATTTTGGTAATGGTGATCATACTTGAAATGATTGGCATTCATATAACAATTTTAATTGCAGGTTCAGCAGCCTTGTTGGTAGGGCTTGGACTGGGACTCCAGCAAATATTTCAGGATCTTGTATCCGGCATTTTTATATTGATTGAAGGAACCATTAAGGTTAATGATGTAATTGAATTGGATGGTATGGTGGGCAAAATATTGTCTGTAAACCTGAGAACCTCAAAAGTTCTTACCCGCGATGGAATCATGATCATTGTCCCTAATCATAAATTTATAGTGGAAAAAATCACTAATTGGACACACAATTCCGAAAGTACCCGGTTTAAAGTCGAGGTGGGGGTGGCCTATGGCAGTGATGTGGAAAAGGTAAAGCAAATTTTATTCGCCTGTGCGCAAGAACATCCATCGGTCATTCATT
>JAEUUB010000087.1 GCA_016787745.1 Cyclobacteriaceae bacterium | reverse complement strand
GATCACTTCTCTTTGCTAAAGCATCAAGCCAAGCTTGATTACTTCTTCTTCTTAGCAGCCTTCTTTGCTTTCTTGGCTGCTTTCTTAGCGGGTTTTTTTGCCATAACGTTTTAATATTTTTAAGTAAAACTGTACGAAAGGTATAATAAAAAATTAATTCGCAAAAATTTTGCTAAAAAAATTTTTATCTGTGAAAAAAAAATCAGGTATGTACTTTCATACTTTTTATCATAACTGCATATAAAATTTTTTAGAGGATGTTAACCTCTGGAGTCAAATCAATATTGAAAGTTGAATGAACGGAAGATGAAATATTTTTAGCGAGTTGAAAAATTTCTTCTCCACTTCCATTCCCATAATTCACTAATACCAAGGCTTGATGCGCATGAACACCCACATCATTAAAACGTTTTCCTTTCCAATTGCATTGCTCAATTAACCAACCTGCAGGTACTTTAACATATTGATTTTCAGATGGATATCCGGGAATCGTAGGATGTATTTTCTTTAGTTCATTAAAGTGATCCAATCGTATAGTCGGATTTTTGAAAAAACTTCCTGCATTTCCAATCGTCATGGGATCAGGCAATTTACTTCTGCGAATGCTGATGACTGCATCGCTTATCGTCTTAATGGATGGAGATATTTTTTTCTCTTCCAGTACGCTGGTGATAGCTCCGTAGCTTGTATTTAGTTTGTGATTATTCGTGGTCAGTGTTAAAGTAACACTTGAAATAAAAATTTTTTCTTTGAGGGCATGCTTAAAGATACTTTCTCTATATCCAAAGTTACACTCGGCATTTGTGAAGGTCTGAGATAAACCGGAATCCAAATCTATTCCCGTTACACGTTGAACAACATCTTTTAACTCTACTCCGTAGGCCCCAATGTTTTGGATGGGCGCGGCTCCTATCGTACCTGGAATAAGGGAAAGATTTTCTATGCCTCCCCATTGTTTGTCTACGCAATGCATTACAAACTCATGCCACACTTCCCCTGATTTTACATTTACCGAAATGGTATCCGTGGTTTGATCGGTAATTTCAATCCCTCTCAGGTTGACTTTAATAACCAATCCTTCATAATCTTTCGTAAAGAGAATATTACTCCCTCCGCCAAGAATGAGATGAGCCTCATTTTTAAATTCTGGGGTGTCTATGAGTTCAATTAATTGATCTTCCGAACGTATTGTACAGAAATAGCGTGCTTTGGCTTCGATACCAAACGTGTTATAAGCGCGCAGGCTTACGTCTTTTTCAATCTTGATCATAAATTGATGACCAAGGAATAAAAAAGGGTTGAAATAAAGAAATGATTATTGGAATGACTCAACCAATTGTTCTTGCGAAAGTTTAAAGAGACATATTCTGGGGAATCTTCCAGCAACATAAGTAGTTCCACAGATACCCAAACCCCCATCGGCAGTTGGAGTTATCGAAGCTATTTCAAATGAATTGGAGAATCCCAGATAGCGGCTGCCCAGAAATTCCCCGCTGCCTTCGTCATACCCGTACAGGGCAATTTGATTATTGCGGGTATTGCTCCCATAGAGTGCTATCTTTTTAGCATTCACGATTGCCCGCAGAATTTTTACCGGGGCATTATCAATTAATTCAGGAAGTGGGTTACCCCCCAGATCGCTACTTGAGCTAACCCCCGTTGTATTTAAGGTTGTGTTAGGCAAATAGTAGTTATCACCAAAGTTGAATCGCGCCAACGCAAATTTGCCGCCCTCCTGCGGCACTACCTGGCTAAACCCACCATCGTCTTGCTGGCCCTGTACAACCCCTTGAGGATTATCATTTTGAAGATCTGTAAATACCAGCGATAGCGTATAGTTATAAAAGCCATTAAAGAAATACTGGCCTGCCGGAGTTTTGCCCACTACGAAGGGCAGAGGCGTGCCAGTACGTAAGAAGTGATTGATTATGGGCTCTTCAGCGGCATCGCCCGCACCTATACTAAACCCTTTTGACTGAAGAACTGATCCGGCAGGATTAATTACAGAAACCACAGTTACCTTATTGAAGTTATCGTAACTCAATAAAAGGAAGTTGTTGCCATCAACCGCTGCAGCAGCGGGGTAGGTGCCCCCAATACTAATAGGATTGTTTAGTGTGCCTTCTGCATCCAATTGAAATAATTGGGTTTGCAATCCGATGGAGGTCATTGCAAAAAAATAATAATTACCACCATTTTCAAGTAACGGACCCACAGGGTTAACAAAGTTCTCATCCACTTCCAATTCAGATACAAATCCGCCAAACTCATCAACCTTCATAAGATAAATTCCGCTGAAATTTGAATCCTGAATTCTACGTCCCCCTAATATCAGGTATCCGCCATCGGGCGTTTGCTTCATATCGATAGGGTAGAAGGAAGCATCAAAGCGATCGTTGTCATAGATGCGGGTAAAGGCAGCTTTGTCGGCAGCGGGGTCAGATTCATTTGCACAAGATGTAAATAAGCAAACTCCGAAAACAAAAATTGGCAATAAAACACGCATAGACTTAACGATCTAAAGTTTTGAAATCACTGCTCAGGTAGCGCATGGGAAATAGAACACCGGCTGATATAACTATATTATTTAAATCAAG
>JAEUUB010000072.1 GCA_016787745.1 Cyclobacteriaceae bacterium | reverse complement strand
AGCATGGTGCGGCCTTTTTTCATTGGCCGGCCGTAAACCACTTTAGCAACGGGTGTTGTTCCCCGGCCATCCGGTCTGAAAATAGAAATATCGGCCGGGCTGGGATCTACCCCGGGTAATTTTTGTGCAGTCGCGAATTCGCTAACACCAGCGATTAGGAATAAAGAAAGCGCAATAAGTTTTAATTTTTTCATAGCAGTTTTTTTTAGTGAAGTGTTTTCGGTTACCATAATAGGATTTGGTAACTCTAAAAAACGAAATCTGGTCATGAAATGTTTGTACATGACCAGATTTAATTTGAATTATTTTGACGAGCGGCAGCTTAAAGCAGTTGCTCGATTTGTCGTTTAAGAAATTCGGACTGAACAACTCCGGATTGGCGCCATTTGGGCGTTCCGTTTTTAAACAAGATTAATGTAGGCACCCCCTGCACCTGAAAAGCCTGAGCCAGGGATGGATTTTTATCCACATCAATTTTTACAATCTTCGCTTTATCACCTACTTTTATCTTCAGGTCTTCCAGAATGGGTTTCATCATCTTGCAGGGACCACACCACTCAGCAGAAAAATCGACCAGCGTAGGAACATCAGTGTTAATCAGTTCAGAAAAATCTCCTTTAGCCATGGGTTAGCTTTCTACGTTAGAAGTAACCACAATCTTTGGAATCAGCGTTACTTTCGATTTGATTGAGTTTGAAATCAGACAAGCAGCCTCCGCTTTTATTAATACGCGCTCGGCCCGTACGCGCTCGTTTTCGTTAGCGATGGTTACGGTAGGTTCCAGCATTACTTCTGTCATTAAATACTTTCCGTCCACTTGCTCAAGTTTTCCCTTTGAGTCACATTGGAAAGACGTAAATTCTAATTTTGAGTTTTCTGCAATAGCTAAAAAAGTGGTCATTAAACAACTGCTTACCGCTGCAGTAAAAAGATGCTCGGGCGACCAGATTCCAGGTATGCCTTTTGGAAATTCAGGTGGCGTTGCTACCTCAATACATCCTGACCCTGAAGAAGCACTTAATTCAGGCGAACACATAATTCCCTGACGATCTTTGTTCCAGGCAATTTGAACATTATAAAAATGGGGATCCATAACGATTAAATTTTGTTTTGAAGGCTCATCCAACTTCCCCCATTGTAAACCTGTGTATACCCTTTTGACTTTAACATATTTTTGGCAGCACCGCTTCGCATGCCCGAAGCGCAACAGGTTATAATTGCTTTATTTTTATCGGTAAAGCGCTTCGTATTATTGCCTAGCTGATCTACAGGGATGTTAAGGGAACCGCGAATATGGCCGCCTGCATATTCGCTTTTGGTACGAACATCCAGCACGATGGCGCCCTTTCTTATAAGTTCGGCATAATCTACTTTGGGTCCCAGACCAAACAGACTTTTTAAGGCCTCTATCATAATGCAGAAACAGTTTTCGATTGTAAATGATTCACGGATAACCACGAGCCGCCATCATGGCAGGTAATACCTTGCTGCTTTAATAGATGCGCGGCCATGGCGCTGCGCCCTCCCGATGCACAACATAAAACGAGGGGTAGTTTTAAGGCCTTTACTTCTGCGATTCGTTTAGTTAGTTCATTCACAGGAATATTAATCGACCCGGCTACATGGCCACCTTGGAATTCTCCCACAGTACGGACATCTACAATGGTACCTTCTTGATTTTGAATAATTCTTTCTACACTCATAGTAAATTCAGATATTATTTTTTTCCTTTTGAAACATATTAAAAAGTAATCCTCCCATTACTGCGCCATAAAGGGAAGAGTTAAGGGGTTGGGAGGTGATTGGACAAGTACCAGTTACGCAACCCACTTCTTGTCAGTATAAATAACCAGCCACTAATCCAAAACTCACACCTGCCAGGGTAAGCCAATATTTTTTAAGAATTGCCACTCAGTTTTTTTCTTAAAGTGCTGAGCCCAAAGGGTAAGTACAAGGGGCAAAAACTAATCAGGCTGGTTAGAACGAAAATGGCCGCCAGGCTCAATAAAATGATAGCAGTTACACCTGAGATTGATCCTGTATAGTATAGGACGACAACAATCGCTGCGAGTATCACCCGGATAACCCGATCAGCAGAGCCCATATTCTTTTTCATTTGGTTAGTTATTTATTTTTACACAAAACTAACCGCCAGAAATCCTGGAATTTGTGATTTAAATCACAGAAGAGTGATTTTATTTCGTGAAAGATTAACCAACCCCTCGTTTTCCATCTGTTTCATCACCCGCGAAACAGCTTCCCGGGCAGTGCCTAACTCATCGGCTAATTGTTGATGGGTGATTTTTATTTCTTTCGAACGATATAAGTCTGCCTTCTGTTTTAATAATTGCAGCAGCCTACTGTCTAGTTTTTGAAAAGCGATTGCATTGACTGCCGTAAGAAGTTCTTCAAACCGCTTATGATAAAGTTTAAAAATAAAGTCAGTCCACTCCGGAAATTTTTTGATCCATTCACTGGCTTTTTCAACGGGAATGAAAAGAATTTCGGCATCCTCTTCAACGATCGCCTTCACCTTGCTGGTTTCATTATGAATGCCGCCCAGAAAGGACATTATGCAACTTTCTCCCGGAGTTATATAATAAAGCAAAATTTCATGGCCATTGATGTCGGTACGCATTACTTTTAAGCTGCCATTTAGCACAAGCGGTATGGCTTTAATGTAACTATCTTCCTGTTGGATGATTGAGCCGGCTGGAAATTTCTTCAGTTGACTAAAGGTAGAAACTTCATTCTTTAACAAGGATTGAAAAAGTGAATCTGTGGCTGACATTTATATTTAGGATAAAAGAAACAGGAATATCAAAGGAAAGATAATTCCCACTAACGCCAACTTCCAGCCGCGGCTCCAAAAGCTGTTTTCGCCTTTTTGAATAAACATACCGGTAAAGGCAATAACCAACATGGCGATTCCAAAAATGTCGGAGTAATAAATCCACCACTTGCTGGTGTCAACATGTAGTTTGGTCATCTGACCCAACACAGGGGTAGTACGATACGACTCGATTTTACCTTTGCCAGTAGCCAGATCAACTTGCACATCATTGTTTTCGTAAGAAATCCGAAGGTTATTTCCATCCACTGAAAATCTGCGAAGGTTATCATCAATGGCAAACTCTTTTGTAAAGGCCTTAATAAATTTGTCGTTAACCGAATCCTTTGTCACAAGTTGTTTCAGGGTTATTTCCTGTGCATTATACGTATAACGCCTTGGGTGCCATACTTGCCTGTGATTTAAAAATATTCCAGAAAAAGAAAAGGCGATTATTAAACCAAAAAAGAAATAGGCCAGGTCGCGATGTGTATTGCGGGCAGTGAGTTTCATAAACAGTGATCCGTAATTTTTTAAGCTATTATTTATTTTCCGAATGGATTAAGGGCACTAAGCGCTCGCTTGCCTCCACCCATTTTATTCATGGTCTTCATAAGCTTGCGCATGTCTTCGAATTGTTTCAGTAATTGATTCACTTGTTGCACATTGGTTCCACTCCCCTTGGCAATTCGGTTTTTACGACTGGGGTTAATTTTATCCGGATTTTCTCTTTCTTCTATCGTCATTGATCGAATTATGGCTTCGATGGGTTTGAAAGAATTATCATCAATGTCAACCCCTTTCATAGCTTTGCCCATTCCCGGAATCATACCCAGCAGATCTTTCATGTTTCCCATTTTCTTTATCTGCTCGAGTTGCGAAAGAAAATCGTTGAAGTCGAATTGATTCTTGCGCATTTTGGCGTTGAGCCTGCGCGTTTCATTTTCATCAAATGTTTGCTGCGCTTTTTCAACCAGACCCACCACATCGCCCATACCTAAAATCCGACTCGCCATCCGGTCGGGATAAAAGCGATCAATTGCCTCCATCTTTTCGCCCGAACTGATAAACTTAATGGGCTTATCCACCACCTTTCGAATGGAGAGCGCAGCACCCCCGCGGGTATCTCCATCCAACTTGGTAAGCACAACTCCATTAAAATTCAACCTGTCGTTAAAGGCTTTGGCGGTATTCACTGCATCCTGACCCGTCATCGCATCCACTACAAACAAAGTCTCTGATGGCTTGAGCGCGTCTTTCAACAATGCGATCTCATTCATCATTGCTTCATCCACAGCTAATCGACCCGCGGTATCTACAATTACAATTCTGAAATTATTTTTCTTTGCATGCTCAATAGCGGCCTTCGCTATTTTAACAGCGTCTTTATTTTCAGGCTCAGCATAGACTTCTACCTCAATTTGTTCCCCTAAAACTTTCAGCTGATCGATAGCTGCAGGACGATAAATGTCGCAAGCGGTTAACATCACTTGCCGGCCTTGGCGTTTTAAGTAACTGGCCAGCTTACCCGAAAAAGTAGTTTTACCGGAACCCTGTAGTCCCGCAATTAAAATTACAGCCGGGTTGCCCTCCACAGAAATGTCTTCGCTCTCGCCCCCCATCAGCAGGGTGAGTTCATCGTTAGTGATTTTGGTTAGCAACTGACCGGGCGAAATCGCGGTAAGCACATTTTGTCCCAGCGCCTTTTGCTTTATTTCGTCTGTTACTTCTTTGGCAACTTTATAGTTAACATCCGCATCAATCAGCGCTTTCCGGATTTCTTTAACCGTAGTGGCAACATTGATTTCTGTAATCTTCCCCTGGCCTTTCAGGTTTTGAAAGGCTTTTTCCAACTTGAGACCTAAACTATCGAACATAATCGTTTTTTTAAGCCCACAAAGTTAACGGCTAATTCTGATTAGGGAAGCAGAGCGAGCGAGTTAAATTAAAAAAGTAGAAATAGGCCGTATTTTATTCCTTTCCTTCTTTTACTCCCAATAGAGTTAATTCAACCACAATCAGATTTTTATTAAAGTTGGAGTAAAGCAGTTTTATCAAATCTTTGTTTTGCATTTCATTGGCAAATTGAAATCCATCGTCAAAGTCATGATCTTCCGCCAGAAATTCCATTACATTTCCGGTGCCTCCTTTTTGAATTAATTTGGCAAGAACAGATTTTTCCAGCGTGTTAACCGGCATATTTTTCTTTGATTATCCGAATGCGGGATGCAACTTACTTAAAAATAATTCTATGCGGATGTTTTTCATTTTAATGCTGCTATCTCAATGCAGTTTAGCGCAGTCAGGTTCTTCCGCGGACATAAGTCAACTTTCGTGGTTAGAAGGCACCTGGAATCGCACGAACGTGAAGCCCGGCCGGACAGTCCATGAACGATGGATAAAAACGGCTTCTGGCGATTGGCAGGGTTGGGGTGTATCCATGAGAGGTGCAGACACGACTTTCGTTGAAAAATTGAAAATCCTTTCAAAGGAAAACTCCCTTTATTACGTTGCCGATGTTCCGGGTAATCCCGAGTTAACTTATTTCAAGTTTACTGAACTTACCACTACCGGCTTTGTGTGCGAAGATCCAACCCATGATTTTCCCAAAAAGATTTCGTACCAGATAAATGGCAATATCTTAAAAGCAGTGGTTTCGGGTAATGGTAAATCGATTGAGTATTTATTTGAAAGGAAAAAATAGGAAATGTTATAAGCTAAGATCAAATCCATGCGTTGAGATGTATATCCAGGAATATCCATAAATAGCAAGAATTATTCCTCCAGTAAGAGCAAGTGTTTTTACTAGACTGAATTTTCGCTTCTTTAGAGATTTGATTTCGTTTGGAAGAACAGTTTTATCTTCATAACCCCATGGGCCAGGTGGTTTTCTTGTGATAACAATTCCTTTCAAATTACCACTAGATACTTCTACAATTTTAAAACGTTCAATTTGTGAACTATCTGAAAGTATGATTCGCGTTATATCGCCTTTCTTTAAGTAAGTAGTATAATCAGATGATGTTGCCATGGGTTTGAAACTGTTACAGGAGATTGTTGAAAACAAAGTGGCAATGAAGCTTATGGTTAAGATTTTAGATTTCATACTTGATTTTGAATAAGTAATAGCTGATTCTTTTAATGTACTAGTCAATACTTGTTTGATTTTGAACCGATGAATCTCAGAGCCATGAAAGGATGATTCGAATCAGGTAGCTAATTAAAAACTTACCCCCAAACCAAAATAAAATCCCTCAGGCCATCCCGCACCTGTTCTAAGTATAAAATGACCATTAGGTTTCTGTATTCTGTACCCTATTGAAACAGACAACGGAAATAAATCATAATATTCATCAAGAGATTTAACAAATCCACCACTTACTTCAAGGTGGTGTTTTGTAACTCCGGTTAAAAAACCAAAATTTCCCAAAATATATGGAGTTGAATGTCCCCAATAAGCCGCACCTCCATATCCAGCTTTAACAAAAGTTGCTACTATTGATTTTTGTCCATTTCTCGCGAACATTCGTTCATAGCAAGCAGTCGCAGTAACAAAAAGCCCTCCTACACCCACATTCCCGTAAATAGCATTGTTAAACATTTTGGATTCCTTTGAATCTGGAGTCACGTCCTGTGCCGCAACAGTATTTGCTATTAATAATAGAATGATGAATAGGTTTCTATATTTAGAATGGACATTAAGTTCTCTTTTCATAACAGGCGGGTTTATAATTGAAATTCGAATGCGCTGCACAAGATCAAATGTCTTGTATTTGAATTAATGCTAGATTCTGAATTGCGCAACTAATAGAAGTTTTTTTGGCAGAAAACTCCCCATTTATAAAATGTGTGACAGGAGTTTTGCGAAAAATGCAACTGGGAGGGGATGTTTGATTCTAAGTGGCCGGGCAGCCACTCAAATAGATAACATGGATATTCTTTCGGTTATTATTTTTGAGGTATTGGTCATTGCCTCGGTTTGGGTTGTTTTATCATTTACCAAGGTTATCACTTCTTTTAATCCAAGCGTTATAATTTCTTCTTGTGTCAATTCATTCTTGCCCACTATAGCCATGACCGGTTTATTATATCTTGTAGCCAATTGAGCCACACCCATCACTACTTTACCCGATAGTGTTTGCGTATCCATCTTACCCTCTCCGGTTATCACCAGATCGGCCCATTGTATCTGCTCTTCAGTTTGCAACGATTGTAAAATGAAATCAATGCCCTTGAAAAATTGCGCTTTTAAAAAAAGTTGTGCACCGGCTCCTAATCCTCCGGCAGCCCCTGCTCCCTTAAAGTTTACTTCCTGCTTGCATTGGTGTCTGGCGACACGTTCAAAATTCCTGAGACCCGCATCCAAGAGACGCACACTTTCTTCATCCGCCCCTTTTTGTGGAGCGTACACCAGGGCTGCACCATTTTCTCCGTACAGTTCATTGTCAACATCACACAAAACAAGGAAGGATAGTTTCTTATGGGTAAGGATAAATTTGTCGAATTGAATCTTGTCGAGGTGAATCAGATTTTCTCCGGTGGGGGATAGAATTTCGTTTTTCTGATTTAAAAATTCTGCACCCAGCGCAGCAGCCATTCCCAAACCGGCATCGTGGGTGGCACTGCCGCCCAGGGTTAGTACAATCTTTTCTACACCCCGGTTAATCGCATCAGCGATAAGTTCACCTGTTCCGTAGGTAGAAGTTTTTAAGGGATTACGTTCAGATTTTGTGAGCAAGGCTAAACCCGAGGCGCGTGCCATTTCAATAAAGGCAGTGGATCCATCGCCAGAAACTCCATACGAGGCTGTTATTTTTCGGAACAACGGATCGCTCACCTTTATGGAAACCAAAGTACCCTTCGAATGTTCTGTTAATAGTTCGCTGGTACCCTCCCCGCCATCAGCCATGGGCATATGCCTGATAGATAATGAGGAATCACTTTTCAGCAGACCGCGCTCTATTGCAGCGCATGCCTCTTTTGCAGATAGCGATCCTTTGAATTTATCTGGTGCTACTAAAATATTCATAGCAGCATAAATAATAGGAGCGAAGTTATCAGTACAGTTATACCCTGAGCCAACGTAATCAGCGTGTAACTTTTATACGCATCATTTTCGGCAATGCCGCTAAATCGGGAGACCACCCAGAAGTAAGAATCATTGGCATGCGAAACCGTCATCGCTCCGCCACCAATAGCTAAAATCAAAATGGCCAGTGAGGTAGGCGATTCGAATCCTGCCAGACTGGTTAAGGGCGCAAGCAAAGAACTGGTGACAATAATCGCGGAAGTAGAAGAACCCTGGGCTGTTTTTAAAATGGCACCCAACGCAAAGGCAATGAGTAAAAACAAGAGGCCGCCCGATTGCGAACCGGCTATCTGCTCCTTTAAAATTAAATCGATACCGCTTGATTTGATAACCGCACCAAAAGAGCCTCCTGCCCCGGTAATCAAAAGGATTACCCCGGCATCTTTCAGGGCCTCAGAAATCCAGGCTGGCCATTCGCTTTTTTCTTTTTTTGATATCAACAGAAAAGCACAAAGGAGTCCTACGAATAATGCTACGGTTGGATTTCCAATAATTTGAAAAATAGTTGTGTAGGCATGTAAGGCAGGAATTGCATTTGGCAGGGTTGAACTGGAGATAAGCAGAATGGGAAGCATCAAAGGAAGAAAAAGAATCAAGGCATGGCGATCATTTAAACCTGAGACGATCTGAGTTGTTTGTTCAGCATGAATTTTGGCGCCCATTTTTTTGGAAAGCCAAAACGCAACTGCCGCAGCGGGTAATGCACCTGCCAAGCCAATAAGAATTACCAGCCCTAAATTTGCTGTTACTCCCAGATTGGCCGCGGCAGCCAACGGACCCGGAGTGGGGGGTACCAGTGTGTGTGAAGTATAGAGTCCGGTGGATAAAGCAAGAGATAATTGCGCCTGATTTATTTCGGTGGATGCCAGGGCTGGGATTAGTCGCGATAGAATGATAAAACCCGAATCGCAGTATACTGGAATGCCTACCACCACGCCAATAATAGACATGGCCATTAACGTTTTACTTTTCCCGAATGTATTGATAATTTTCGTTCCGATACTGGCCATGGCCCCGGTGCGTTCCATAACGATGCCCAGGCACGAGCCAATGGCTACCAGAAATCCAATTTGTTGAAGCATTAAGCCAAACCCTGCCTGCATGGTGGTTATTGTTTCTAAAATAGATTTACCCACCAACGTTCCGAAAATAAGCGCGGCAATAAGTAGCGAGAAGAAGGGATTAAGTTTTAAATAGCGGGACGCGGCAAGAATTGAGGTTAAGGAAAGCAAAAGCGCCAGGCAGACTAAAAACATTTAAAAGAAGTTAGTTTCGAAACGGAAAATAATTAAAAACCTGGCCTGCCTTGAAATCAATTTCGTATGCAGGTAATTCAATAAATCCATCTACCTCCTTCAGGTTGGCAAAATCGCCAGACCCGCCACCCGCTTGCGGGTAGGCAACAAGTTTTCCATTTTCATTTTCAATTTTTACCTGTAAGAAATAGGTTAGCGGAGCTTTGAAAGAGAAATCTTTTGCCAGTATTGCTGTGTTTGGTTTTAGGATGCCGCCAAGACTTTTTATAAGCCAGGGTTTTATATAGCGATAAAAACACATATAGGTAGAAACGGGATTCCCCGGTAAGGCAAACACAATATGTTTGGAAGAAGTACCAAACCATAACGGTTTTCCGGGCTTTTGACTTACCTGATGAAAGCGTTTTTGAATTCCGTTTCGCTCCAGCGTTTGAGGCACATAATCAAACTTGCCTTTCGATACTCCGCCTGAGAAAATCAGAAGCTCGTAGTGCGAAAGAATTTTCTTCACTTCCGTTTCAAGAATTTCGGGTTGATCGGGAATATGAAACTGATCGGCCGCGCACCCCAGCGCCAGCAAAGCTGCCTGTAGCGCATAACTGTTCGATCTTCGAATCTGATAGGGGAGAGGTGTAATATCTACCGGAACCAATTCATCGCCACTCGAAATGATAGCTGTCTTAGGAAACACAGAAACCCCGATATTCTTTTTTCCAACGGAAGCAAGCAGGGCCACCTCTGCGGGTGAAATTAAGGTACCTGGTGAAAGCAGGATTTCGTTTTGCTTTGCGTCCTGACCTTGATGATGAATATGGTCGCGGAGATTTATTTTCTGTATAACGGTGGCGGATTGATCTTTGATATCCAGATCTTCATAGCGAACAACGGTATCCGTGCCTGGGGGGAGCATCGCACCCGTCATTACCTCAATGCATGCATCGAGGTTGTTTAGTTTTTTTGGTTGCTCGCCAGCGGCTTGTATGCCTTCAATCGGAAAATTTCGGATTCCGTTTTTATACGAATCAAAACATAAGGCAACTCCATCCATCGCCACCCGATCAAAGGGTGGAAAATTCCGGTCTGCACAAACGTCTTCTCGCAAAATTCTTCCACACGCTTGTTGAATGGCGATATCCTCCTTTCCGGTTTCGATGGAATGCGAAAGAATAATTGCAGTTGCCTCTGAAACGCTTATCATGATTTAACTAACTTTGATTGATAACTGCCAAATCAAATTTTTAACCAATGAAGAAACAATTTACGCATATTGACGCCACCGGCAACCCAAAAATGGTAGATGTGTCTGATAAAAAAATCACCAAACGGGTGGCGCGGGCGCAAGCCATTGTCTTTTTAGGTGACGAAATTGTTTCCATGATGCAGGGAAATGAACTGATAACAAAAAAAGGCCCTGTCTTTCAAACTGCGATCGTTGCCGGTGTAATGGCTGCCAAGAAGACCCATGAATTAATTCCCTTCTGCCATCCGTTAAATCTTGAGAACTGTAAGATTGAGACTTTGATAAAAAAAAATACCGCCATTATTGATGCGGAGGTAACTGTTACATCTAAAACCGGAGTAGAAATGGAGGCGCTAACTGCTGCTTCCGTGGCGGCCCTTACGGTGTACGATATGTGCAAAGCACTTTCACATCATATTGTTATATCAGAGGTAAAACTGATGACGAAAACCGGAGGGAAGAAAGATTTTCAGCGTAAAAACTGAAAATTATTTTCCTGGCTGTCGCTGGGTGCCAAAACGGGAAATGGGAATCTTTTCGGGTAAGTGTCAATCGGCTAATTGATTACAAGAACTAAGATTAAGTTATCGTAGAAGTAGATTTTTGCGCAATCGAATGAAATGGTAGCGCGAAAAAATCAATCCATATTTTGCGAACTTTTTACCTCAGCAAATGTTAAATTTGAGAGTCTAAAAAAATGTTGGTTATGAAATTAATTGGAAAAAATATCCTCGCTGGGTTTCAACTAAATCCTATTAACAGGGATTTGCTGATTGTAATTTCGGCTGGTATGTTTATCGCTATCGCTATTATCAGCCTGCTGGTAATGATTGTTAGTCAGATTTAAGAAGTGCTCACTCAGAAATTAAAAAGCGTCAACTTCTGACGCTTTTTTTATGGATGCGCAGAAACCCAGGTATCCCCATCTTCAAAAAATTCCCGCTTCCAGATCGGTACCGTTTGTTTAAGTGTATCGATTACAAACTGACAAGCTTCAAAAGACTCTTTTCGATGGGCGGTTGACAGCGCAATTACCACCGCGGCATCTTCTGGGTATAATGTACCCACCCGATGACTGACCGCATAGCCTGTTAACTTCCATTGCTCGCCTGCTTGCTGAATTATTTTATGAATCTCAGCAATAGCCATGGGTTCATAGGCTTCATACTCTAGTTTAACAACTTTCTTGGCCGAAGTCTGATTTCTCACGGTTCCAATAAAAACATTAACGGCACCGGCCTCAGCCGAGGATGCGGCTTCTATCAACTTCTGAACATCAATGGGTTTGTCTGTGATTTCTATCATGTTGGTTTGTATCAACCACCACTAACGGGAGGTATCAAGGCGATCTCGTCTGTTTGCTTTAGAAGCGTTTCATCCGGAGCATATGCCTGGTTTACCGCAATAAAAAGTGAGTTCAGTTTTTTTAAATCCGGATAACGCTGGCCTAAGGTATTTCTCAAATCCCCTACGGATACGCCACTCAGTTCAAAGTCAACCTCACGTTTCCCTAAAATATCGCGCGAGATTCCAAAGGCTTTAATTTTTACTACCATTTAACAAATATACGGATGGAAGTAATACGTATTCGATCGATCGTTTCTATCTTCGTAGGGAATGATGCCTTCAAAACTATTCGATAATCACGGCCGGCCCATTACCTATTTGCGTTTGGCTGTTACCGATCGGTGTAATTTGCGCTGCTTTTATTGCATGCCCGAAGAAGGAATCCGCTATTTACCTAAAAAGCAACTGCTAACCTTCGAGGAAATCGAACGGCTGATCAAGATAATGGCTCCTTTGGGGATTTCTAAAATCCGGTTAACCGGTGGCGAGCCGTTTGTGCGCAACGATTTGATGAAATTAATCCGGAGTATTGTTGGAATAGAAGGGGTGAAAGATTTGCACATTACTACGAATGGCATTCTTACTACGCCCCATCTGTCAGAACTTAAATCGCTGGGGATTGCTTCTGTGAATTTAAGTTTGGATACGTTAGATCGGGAACGTTTTAAAGTGATTACACGAAGAGATGAATTTGAAAAAACCTGGGCGACTCTTCAGAGCCTTATTGAAAATCAGATCCCTGTCAAGATCAATGTGGTGGTAATGGAAGGTAAAAACATTGACGATATTTTACCTTTGGTTGAATTAACCAGAAAGGCTGCGATTTCCGTTCGGTTTATTGAAGAGATGCCTTTTAATGGAGAAGGCAATCACTACACAAGTCTACGTTGGACGTACACGAAAATTATGGATTACATACGCGCGCACTATCCTGCCCTTGAGCGATTAGCCGATCCTCCCCACTCAACTTCCTATAATTATAAAGTACCTGGCTATTCCGGAGACATTGGGGTAATTGCCGCATTCAGTCGAACGTTCTGTGGTACCTGCAACCGCATTCGGGTTAAGGCACAGGGCGTTTTAAAAACCTGTTTATATGATGATGGCGTGTTAAACATCAGAGACCTGATGCGCGAAGGTAAAAGCGATGCGCAAATAACGGAGCGTTTGCTTCATGCGTTTAATAACCGGCCTTTAAATGGATTTGAAGCGGAGGAAAAACGAAGCAGCGGTGCGCCCGCTATAGAATCAATGTCAACCATTGGCGGATGAGATTTCAAAAACCAGGCATGGGGAGGCTTTTTTTATTTTTACTTGTAGTAGGTTCTCTTACGGGTTACAGCCAGGATAAGCCGGCTGCCCCCCAATCGTTTAGAATTACAGGCGAGGTTAAAAAAGAAATAAAAGTAACAATAGATGATCTGGCTTCGTACAAGGGAGGCTTAATGAAAGATGTAGTGATCACCAACCACCTGGGTGAGGTTAAAAGTAAAATTAAAAAACTGACGGGAGTTTTATTAAGAGATGTGCTTGCCAACGTGGAAATTAAAAGTGAAAGCCCGCGCGATCTCAGTGCCTGTTATTTTGTTTGTAAAGCCACCGATGGGTATACCATTGCTTATTCGTGGAATGAGGTTTTTAATAATCCGGCAGGCGAATCCATTTATTTAATCACCACGAAGGACGATATAGAAGCACGCGATATGGAAGAATCCATACTAATGTTTTCGCCCCGCGATTATAAAACCGGCAGAAGGTATTTGAAAAACCTTGGGTCCATCGAAGTTAAGCGGGCCTTTTGAGTATGGAATTATACATTTTGTTCATTTCTTTTTTCTTAGTTGCCTTGATTTACTCATCGGTAGGCTTTGGCGGAGGAAGCAGTTATCTCGCCTTGATGGCGCAACCCTTTTTTGGGCTCATGCCCGATACCATTCGGCCAGCCGCATTGCTTTGCAACATTGTGGTAGTTACCGGAGGAACGTACGTTTATTACAAGGAAGGAAAGGTGAAGGTGGGGGAGATCTGGCCCTTTATTGTTGCGAGCGTTCCTATGGCCTTTATAGGAGGGTACTGGAAATTGAAAGACGATACATTCTTTATCCTCTTGGGATTCACCTTGTTGATTGCGGCATTTTTTCTTTGGTTAAAGCCAAAATCAGAAGCACCTCAAACAAATCCGGTTTCGGGGCAGGTGTTGTTGGGGGGCGGCATTGGTATGTTGTCGGGTTTGGTGAGCATAGGCGGAGGTATTTTTCTATCCCCTATTTTACATTTGCTCAATTGGTTTGATGCCAAAAAGATTTCGGCTTTGGCCAGTGTTTTTATTTTGGTGAATTCATTAGGAGGGTTGATAGGTCAGGCCACTTCGGGCGCTCATTTTAACTGGCCATTGATCTTGCCCTTGTTGATGGCCGTTTTGCTGGGAGGTCAACTGGGTTCCCGTTTGGGTGCTAAACGTTTCAACGCGGTTTATATCAGACGAATAACCGCTTTATTAATTTTTTTTGCAGCTATTAACATTTTAAAAGATCATTTATGAAAATTCTGATTTCCCTGGCCCTGGTGGTTGTTGCTATTTCGGGATATGCCCAAAAACGGGTTAACCCTGTCATCAAAAATTACGGAGGCATTTTTGAAATTCCGTATGCAGATGAAAAGCCTGACCCTGCGCTCGATTATAACATTGTGATTGAAGTGGAGCGGATCAGCGACACACCCGATTCCACTAACTGGGCTTTATATAATGTTGCCCGCCTGGTTAACCTGCATGTGATGGGCGGAGTGCCCAAAGAGAAATTGCATGTGGTACTCGCCATTCATGGAGGCGCTGCATTCTCGGTAATGAACAATGCGGAATACAAAGCAAAGTATGGCGTGGACAATCCTAACTTAAAGTTATACCAGGAATTAAATCAGGCGGGAGTGAAAATGTTTGTGTGCGGCCA
>JAEUUB010000863.1 GCA_016787745.1 Cyclobacteriaceae bacterium | reverse complement strand
GATAATCCTGTTTGGTCATCACAATTTCATCGCCTCGCTTTAAGTCAATGCCCCACGTAAAAGTGCCCAAGGCTTCCGTAGTATTGCGATTGATCGCCAACTCATCGCTGCTAACCCCGGCCAGATCAGCCAGTTTTCTTCTTAGCGGTTCGCGACCCTTGTCAAGAATTTGCCACATGTAATAGGTGGGCGCTTCGTTGCTTAGATGATAATACCGGTCTACGGCATCTTGTACCACTTTGGGTTGGGGACTCACGCCTCCATTGTTAAGGTTGAGAATATTGGGAGTAACCGTATACGCCTGTGCCATGCGCGCCCACAAATCTTCATCATTGGCTGCTGCCAGCGGAGATAATTCATTTAACGATACAAGGGCATCGCTTATATCTTCAGCCAAAGCCTGGTGGGTGAAGGCGGTTAACGAAAATGCACCGGCTGCGCCAATAGATTTTTGAAAAAAGGATCTGCGGGAAGTCATGCGCTGAAGTTTAAGAAAATGAATGTAGGGGTTTGACTCCTTAATTCATAGAAGATTTATGGAGATGGTTTGAATGACAGAATTAATGAACCCGATCTAACAGTCTCAGCTTTGTTGCCTTCCAGGCGGTGGTAGCAACAACCGCTATCGTCATGCAGCCGCCAAAAATTACAGAAGGGACTACCCCTATTAATTTTGCGGCTACGCCCGATTCCAGCATGCCAATCTCGTTTGAGGAGCCAATAAAAATACTGTTGACTGCGGATACCCGGCCCTTCATGTTTTCGGGGGTGAGTGTATGGATGAGCGTACTTCGAACAATAACGCTCACGCAATCAAACATACCGCTTAGTATCAGGATACCCATCGACAACCAAAAGCTGGTGGATAAACTAAAGCCAATCATGCACAGGCCAAAACCGGCCACACACCAAAGTAAAATTTTTCCGATTCCCTTTTTTATTGGATGATGGGTGATGTATACAGCCATGCCCAGTGCACCCAGGGCCGGGGCCGATCGCAAAAAGCCAAGACCAATTTCGCCCACCTTAAGAATCTCGGCAGCAAAGATGGGGAGCAGGGCAACGGCTCCCCCAAATAGTACTGCAAATAAATCTAAGGTAATGGCGCCAAGTATGATTTGATTGTTGAAAACG
>JAEUUB010000899.1 GCA_016787745.1 Cyclobacteriaceae bacterium | reverse complement strand
TCTCTCGGATATTTATATCGGAGGGGAGGCCCTGCCCAATCAGGGGGGAAGCCCAATCTTATTTCAGCACTTGTTTTGGTTCCTGGGTCACCCCGAGGTATACATTGTGTTGTTGCCGGCCTTGGGTATAACTTCAGAGATTATCGCAACCAATTCGCGCAAGCCAATTTTCGGATACAAAGCAATGGTGGGCTCGATGTTGTTTATCGCCATCTTATCCTTTGTTGTTTGGGCGCATCACATGTTTGTAACCGGAATGAATCCATTTTTAGGATCCATCTTTACCCTGCTTACATTGATTATTGCGGTTCCTTCTGCGGTGAAAATTTTTAATTATGTAACTACCCTGTGGAAGGGAAATATTCGCTTTACCGCGGCTATGCTCTTCTCAATAGGACTGGTTTCTTTCTTCCTTACGGGAGGTATTACCGGAATTTTTCTGGGCAACTCAGCTATTGATATTCAATTGCACGACACGTATTTTGTTGTAGCACACTTTCACCTGGTAATGGGTAGTGCCTCCTTCTTTGGTATGGTGGCAGGTGTGTATCATTGGTTCCCCAAAATGTTTGGTCGGATGATGAATGAAAAACTGGGGTACTTCCATTTCTGGTTAACCTTTGTGGGTGTTTATCTGGTATTCTTCCCAATGCATTACATTGGTATTGCAGGCTTCCCAAGACGGTATTATAGCTGGACGAACTTTGAAACCTTCACAGGTTTTGCAGATTTAAATATGCTGGTAAGTGCTGCGGCTATTATGACCTTATCGGCCCAGTTTATTTTCTTATTTAACTTTATCTACAGCATTTTCCGGGGTAAGTTGGCGCCTGCCAATCCCTGGGATTCCAATACACTGGAGTGGACAACCCCAAGGAGCCCAGGCCATGGCAACTGGCCGGGTGAGATTCCTACGGTATATCGCTGGCCCTATGATTACAGTAAGCCAGGAGCAAAAGATGATTTTATTCCTCAGCATATACCCTATTCAGAAACACCTGAATCAAACCTTCCACATGAAAATGATCTCATTAAGTTAGAGATGAAAGAAGGAGCAATCGTTGTGGAGGATAAAAAACACTGAGAGAAAGAAACTTGACCCCAACAACAACCCGAGGTTTTCATAAGCTTTGCTTAGTAACTCTGGTTGCTGTTTACTTTTTAATTCTGGTAGGGGGTATCGTTCGATCCTCCGGATCGGGAATGGGTTGCCCCGATTGGCCCAAATGTTTTGGGTATTGGGTGCCTCCAACTTCGGTTGAACAACTTCCTGAAAATTATAAAGAGTCGTTTGCCACGCTTCGGGATAAAAAGAATCAAAAGTTTGCCCGATATCTTTCCGCGTTTGGATTTGAGCAAACGGCTCAGTCAATTCTTAACGACAAATCAATTTTAATCGAGAACGACTTTAACGCAACCAAAACCTGGATTGAATATGTAAACCGATTGGTGGGGGTTTTGATTGGATTTTTAATCATCGCCTTATTTATACGCTCAATCCGGCTGAGAAAAAGACAACCTTATTTGTTTTGGCTTTCTTTGGCAACTCTGGTTTTGGTTATAATTCAGGGCTGGTTTGGTTCGATTGTAGTTTCGACTAACCTTACTTCCTGGACGATTACGCTCCATATGCTAATGGCTTTTGTTCTGGTTGCCTTGGTAATCATGCTTTATGTAAAGAGTGGTGAGATCAAATCTGTTGAAAGTACCCTTACTTTAAAGATCATACTTGTTTTAGGTACTCTCTTCTTACTTGTACAGGTTGTTTTAGGCACTGAGGTAAGAGCGGCTATTGATCGTGTTTCTAGCCAACTGCTGCCCCGCGAGGATTGGATATCATCGGTTTGGGCCCAATTCATTGTACATCGTTCCTTTTCATGGCTCGTGGTAATATTTAACCTCGGTTTTGGCTTTTGGTTGATCAAAACTAAGGGCTCAAATCCTTTAACTCTTGGGCTTATCCTGTTAATTTTGCTAACCTTATTGACGGGTGCCGGAATGGCGTATTTCGCTGTTCCTGCTTATTTACAGCCGGTTCATTTATTGGTTGCCACTGTCACATTTGGTGTTCAGTTTCTTTTATTTTTAAAACTTAAAACAAATCCTCAAAGGATTGATTAATTAAGATATGAATTCGGGTGGCTCAACCATTCCTGCAGTAACAACGCTTAGCCGATTAGGGGCTTTTGTTGAATTGCTGAAGCCAAGGCTGTCACTGTTGGTTGCGTTTTCCTGCGCTTTTGGATATGGATTAGCAACCCAGGGCATTATGAACTGGACAATACTCCTGATACTTACTTTTTCAGGATTTCTACTTTCCGGAGCTTCGGTTACTATCAATCAGATTATTGAGAAAGACCTGGACAGGCTAATGTCACGCACCTCAGGCCGACCAATACCTACAGGCCGAATTTCCGTACAGGAAGCAATTTATTTTGCTTTACTGTGTATGGCCGCAAGTTTGATTTTGCTTTGGAAGTTTACTAATCCGCTTACAGTGGCGTTATCATTATTGTCCATGTTGCTGTATAGTTTTGTATACACTCCTCTGAAGCGCGTGGGTCCCGTTGCCGTTTTTGTAGGAGCAATTCCAGGTGCGCTTCCACCCTTGTTAGGTTGGGTGGCTGCAAAGGGATCAATTTCCTACGAGGCCTTGATAATATTTGGGATTCAATTTATATGGCAGTTTCCTCATTTTTGGGCCATTGCATGGGTATCCGATGATGATTATAAAAAGGCTGGATTTAAATTATTGCCCTCAGGAGGGGGGAAGGATCACAACACGTCCATTCAAATAATGATCTATACGCTTTTTTTAATTCCGTTAGGGCTGTTACCGGCCAAGTTTGGGATTACCGGCTTAGACTCAGCGATAGTCGCTACGGCATGTGGCGTGGCCTTTTTGGCCCAAACGTTTTCATTGATGAAGACAGGAAGCCGTAAGTCTGCTTTGCGAATTATGTTTGGCTCATTTTTATATCTGCCCATTGTGCAGATTGCGTATTTGTTGGATAAAATTTAATGGGAAGAGATATGGAGAAGTCGGTATCGGCAGATTTTAAAATAGTAGAAGAGCCACGGAAAACATTGGCCATGAATCCAAAGAAATTTGCGATGTGGCTGTTTATGGGTAGCGTAGGAATGTTGTTTGCTGCACTCACCTCAGCGTATATCGTGCGCCAGGCCGAAGGCAATTGGTTGTATTTCGATCTTCCTCAAATATTTACAACCTCAACGATTGTCATGGTAGTAAGCAGTATCGCCATGCAGTGGGCGTTCTGGTCAGCGAAAAAAGATAATCTTGCCATGGTAAAGATTATGGTAACAATTGCCAGTCTGCTGGGTGTGGCATTTCTGGTGCTTCAGTTTGAAGGATGGAAAGCTTTGGTGGCCGGTCAGGTTTACCTGGTAGGCAATCCTTCAGGCTCGTTTCTGTATATCATTACCGGCCTTCATGGACTTCACCTGGTAAGCGCGGTCATTTACTTGCTCATTGTTTTGGTTTCAACCTATCGCTATAAGGTACATTCTCAAAATTTAACCCAGATTGAAATGTGCACAACATATTGGCATTTTTTGGGCGGCCTTTGGCTATATTTGTTTGTATTCCTATTATTGTATCGATAAAAAGACCTATAATCTAACTACTGAATATGGCACATAGTACAGCCACTGCAGCACAAGGACAAAGCGTTTGGGATGGCGGAGTTTCACCCATGGGCGCCAGCTACGGCAAGCTCATGATGTGGTTCTTTTTGCTTTCGGATGCATTCACTTTCTCGGGCTTGCTGATCACCTATGGGTTGGTTCGTTCCTCTCATCCGGCATTTGACGGGCTTGTAGATTCCTTTAAGTTCTCTACCGAATACTGGCCCATTCCCGAAAAGGTTTTTGATGCGATTCCATTTTACCATGGAATCCCGCTGCCATTGGTGTTTGTGGGTATAATGACATTTATTCTGATTATGAGTTCTGTTACCATGGTATTGGCTGTGGAAGCAGGGCATCGGATGGACAGAAAAGCTGTTGAGAAATGGATGCTCTGGACAATTTTAGGAGGGCTTACGTTTCTGGGCTGCCAGGCTTGGGAGTGGAATCACTTTATTCATGGCGCTTTTTCTGGCGATGCAGTAGCCGAGGGAACACAGTATTTTGGAGCCAGTTTGAAACAAAACCAATACGGCCCGCAGGTCTTCGCTGACTTCTTTTTCTTTATTACAGGATTTCACGGGTTTCACGTTTTTAGCGGAGTGTTGCTAAACTTCCTTATTTACTATAATACGGTTACCGGTGTTTACCAGCGCAGAGGCCATTATGAAATGGTGGAAAAGGTTGGTTTGTACTGGCACTTTGTGGATTTAGTTTGGGTATTTGTATTTACATTCTTCTATCTCGTTTAAATAAAGTTATTACACATGGCACATCACGCACACGAACCTGAGGTTACCGTTCTTCCTCCTGATAAGGAAAAAATTAAAAAACTTTGGACCGTTGCCGGCATATTAGGCTTGGTTACTGCAGTTGAGTTCGTCATTGCCTTCACCATGGATCATGGTTCGGCCAAGACCGCCCTGTTCGTAATTTTAACCATTGTAAAAGCAGGATATATTGTGGGTGAATTTATGCACCTTAAGTATGAGGTTAAGGTGTTATTCTGGGCGGTGCTGGTGCCCATCTTATTCATAGTTTGGATGCTGGTAGCGTTTGTTTATGAAGGAATGAAAATGCCTGTCTTTAATTAACATTAAAAATAATATATCAGACAAAGGCTAAGGTGGTAAACTTTAGCCTTTCTTTTTGTGTTCTTAGTATCATCTCATGGCAAGGAAATTCATTTACCTGGTATTAGCATTAATTCTCCCTGTTGGTGTTTTTATTTTTCTCAGATCGTTCGGGAAAAACGAATTTTCTATACCTGTTTATTATGAGTTAGGCATTGAAGATCCCAGCCTGGGCTGTCCATATTTATATTCAGCACCTTACCGGGTTGCGGATTCGATTTTACTTAGGGTTGCAAAAACCAATTACTCCGCCACCTTGCTGGTGGTGGATACTTCATCCCAAGTTAAAGTTGGATTAAAACGGTTGACTGGAGAGTTCGACCCCTCGGAGTATCAACTTCTTTTTCCGGATAAAGATCCAGCTATCTGGGACCATTGGTGCGCATGTGTCTTCTTTCTTCGTAAGCCCTGGTCGGCTGTGTTAATTGATTCAAAAAATCAGATTCGAGGCTATTATTCACCGAACACACGCGAAGAAATGGACCGCATGATTGTTGAAATGAAAATCTTGTTAAAAAAATACTGATGCCAACGGCTAAAATATCTCAACGATTAATCATTGGATTATCAATAGCCATTCCAATGCTTGTGGCAATTCTTTTTAGGGTTAAGGTACCTGGCTATGACTTGAGTTTTTTACCCCCCATTTATGCTTCTATAAATGGATTAACGGCAGTATTGTTAATAGGGGCTGTGGCAGCGATTAAGAACGGCAAACGAAAAGTTCATGAAAGCCTGATGAAAACCTGTATAGGGTTATCTGGGACATTTTTGGTTATGTATGTTTTGTATCATATGACCAGCGACTCCACTTCGTACGGAGGAACGGGAGTATTGAGACTTGTTTATTATTTTATTCTGATAAGTCATATTCTGTTATCGGTGGCAGTAGTTCCCTTTGTTCTTTTAACCTTTTCAAGAGCCCTTTCGGGTGATTTTGAAAGGCACAAAGCTTTGGCTAAATTTACATTTCCCATTTGGCTCTACGTAGCCGTAACAGGCGTTATTGTTTATGTAATGATTAGTCCATACTACAATTAATGGTGTGAGTAGATGAAAGCTAGAGTACATATAAAGAGGATTGTTTTAGGTGTCATTTTTTCGATTGTATCGCTTTCGGTAAATGGGCAGTGTGCTATGTGCAGAACTACCCTGGAAAACAATGTAAGCAATGGCGATATTGGCATAGCAGCCGGAATTAATTTTGGAATCTTGTATTTGTTTGTTGCGCCCTATGCAGTGATAGGCCTCATCGCTTTTTTTTGGTATCGCGCAAGTAAAACCAACCGAACCAATGAACTCCTCAAGCGCAGTATGGCACGGTAAGTGTCCCCGGTGTAAAAAAGGAGATATCTTCCATTATCCACTGATTCACATTTCAAAGTTTTCTGAAATGAATAGTCATTGCCCGCAATGTAATGTTTCGTTTACACCGGAGCCGGGATTTTACTTTGGTGCGCTCTTCGTAAGCTATGCGTTTAACGTAGGCCTTATGGTAGCAATTTCTGTTCTACTTTACTTCTTTATTAACCCGGCCGATTGGGTCTATGGAGTTTGTTTGGTGGTTGCTTCCGTTATTTTTATCCCGGTCAGCTTCCGATACTCCAGAATCCTGTTTCTCTATTGGTTCGGTGGACTTCAGCGTAAGTAATCTTCAAGTAGATTTTCTTATTTTTAAGTATTACCTCATCCATGCGCAACGTCAAGCCGTTACCATTA
>JAEUUB010000870.1 GCA_016787745.1 Cyclobacteriaceae bacterium | reverse complement strand
CGTAATACGCGTTTGGATATAACTCGTCAGAAATTGAATCTCAAAGCACTAAGTAAGGAAATAACAGAAGGCCTTAAATATACCGAGGGGAGTGAGTCAATAGGCATTGAGAACGCAATCGATCCCGACTTAGAAATTGAGACGGACCCAACGCGCTTGAGAATGATTTTGAGCAATTTGATTTCGAATGCCTTTCGATATCATGATAAAAGTAAGGCTGAGAAAAGCATACATATAGAGGCTCATAGAAAGGAAAGTCAAATTGAAATTCGGATTCGGGATAATGGTATTGGTATTTCTCAAGAGTATCTTGGAAAGATATTCGACATGTTTTTTAAAGCAAGTGACCACTCCAACGGATCGGGCTTAGGATTATACATTGCGAATGAGGCCGCGCTTAAATTAGGAGGCCGCATTTCCGTTGATTCCAGGGTAGGCAAGGGAACCACCTTTTCAATTTTTTTACCCATTTAAAACAGAGAAAGTTTTTTCAATTTTTTTTTGTTGATTCGCACCTCCAATAAATCAAGGTGTATTATTTCATGGAAAAGAATATCAGTAAGATTGCTAAAGCATTACGCATTACCTCAGACCAAGTTCAATCCGTTATTAGTCTTTTAATTGCCGGGTCAACCATTCCCTTTATAGCGCGTTACCGGAAAGAAATTACAGGTAGTTTAGACGAAGTTGTTCTTACTGCAATCCGCGATCAATACCACCAATTGGTGGAATTGGATAAGCGCAGAGAAGCGATATTGAAGTCTATCGAAAAGCAGGAGAAATTAACCCCGGCATTAGCCAGCGCGATTGAAGCGGCCGAAACGCTAACGGAGTTGGAAGACATTTATCTGCCTTACAAGCCCAAGCGGAAAACGCGCGCCAGTATGGCTAAAGAAAAAGGACTTGAGCCGTTGGCCCTGCTGCTTTTTGAACAAGGGAATGGAGATCCTGAAAAGCTTGTGATGGATTTTATCAATGCAGAATTGGGTGTAAATACAGGAGCAGAAGCGCTTGAAGGCGCCCGGGATATTATTGCTGAGTGGGTAAACGAAAATCCCGAAGCCCGCCAGAAGGTACGGGAATTATTCTGGAGTGAGGGAATCGTTGAGTCGAGTGTGGTAAAATCTAAAGCGCAGGATGCAGAAGCTCAAAAGTTTAAGGATTATTTTGAATGGAAGGAGCCGATAAAAAAAATTCCTTCTCATAGATTGCTAGCCATGCGCAGAGCCGAAAAGGAAGGATTCGTTACGATGGATATAGCTCCCTCCGAAGAACTAGCCATTCAGATATTGGAAAAACAATTTATCCGATCGGGTTCCGAAGTCGCGCAACAAGTTAGACTGGCCATTAAGGATTCCTACAAGCGATTGTTAAGACCTTCGCTTGAAACCGAAATACGCGTTGAGGCCAAACTCAAAGCCGATGCGGAAGCCATACAGGTTTTTTCTTCTAACCTGAAAAAATTATTGTTGTCCTCACCATTGGGTCAAAAGCGAGTACTCGCGTTGGATCCGGGATTTCGCACAGGAACAAAACTTGTTTGTCTGGACGAGCAAGGGGCATTGTTATTTAACGAAGTTATATATCCGAACGAGCCACAACGCGAAACAACCAAAGCAGCTACCATTCTGTTGGGCTTGTGCGACCGTTTCAAGATAGAGGCAATAGCTATTGGCAACGGCACAGCCAGTCGCGAAACGGAAGCCTTTGTGAAAAATATTGGGTTGCCAAAAGAAATTCTTGTGGTGATGGTAAACGAAAGTGGGGCTTCTGTTTACTCTGCCAGTGAAGTGGCTCGCGAAGAATTTCCTGATCATGATATTACGGTGCGCGGGGCTGTGTCGATTGGACGAAGATTAACAGATCCTTTGGCTGAGTTGGTGAAGATTGATCCGAAATCAATTGGCATTGGTCAGTATCAGCACGATGTGGATCAGAGTCGTTTAAAAGCAGGACTTGATGATGTGGTGATGAGTTGCGTAAACTCAGTGGGTGTGGAGGTAAATACTGCCAGTAAAGAATTGCTGAGTTATGTATCCGGATTAGGACCTCAATTAGCAAAAAGTATTGTGGAGTTCAGAAATCAACATGGCGCTTTCGCGGATCGACAGGCATTGCATCGGGTACCTCGCTTAGGAGATAAAGCGTTTGAACAATGTGCTGGCTTTCTGCGGATTCGTGAATCTAAAAATCCATTGGATGCAAGTGCTGTTCATCCTGAACGGTATAACCTGGTGGAGAAATTTGCAGAGGACCTGGGCTGTACAATTAAAGATTTGATGACCCGTGCCGAATTGCGGAAGAAGTTGGATTTAAAAAAGTATGTAACCCACGAAGTAGGTTTGCCCACACTTACTGATATTTTGGCCGAACTTGAAAAACCGGGCCGGGATCCACGCGAGAAATTTGAAATCTTCAATTTTGAAGAGGGCGTACATGAGATCAATGATCTTAAAGTGGGCATGTCCTTGCCCGGCATTGTTACCAACGTAACAAACTTCGGTGCGTTTGTGGATATAGGCGTTCATCAGGATGGACTAATTCACATCAGTCATTTAAGTGATCGATTTGTTAAAGATCCCAATGAGGTAATCGCTGTTCAACAACGTGTGAAGATTACCGTGATTGAAGTAGATATTCCCCGCAAGCGAATCGCATTGTCGCTTAAGCACGACCCTTTTGGCAATACTCCTCCTGCTAACAAATCTGAACGGTCAGGCGCAAAATCAAAATTAGTGGAGCGTCCCAAAGAAACCATGGAGGATAAACTTGCACAGCTAAGAGACAAATTCAGGAAATGAGTCTTGTTTTTCAAGATTGAAACCGAACACCTCTGTTCGATTTTAATACACCCAATGTGATTGCCGCCTGTTAAATTTGTTTAATACATGAATTTATAAGGTGGCATTTAACTTGCCCCCGAGAGGCATACTAAATCACTCGTAGTTCCGTTAGGGTCTCATGGAAAAAATAAAATACTTCTTCTGGCTTTGTTCCGGGGCCAATATTGCCTTGTTAAAAAAGTGTGAAACGGAAGCCAGCAAATATGTTGGGATTGGCGCGACCGTTTTTTTTACGGGTGTATTTGCAGCTATGGCATCCTCGTATGCCATGTTTACCGTGTTTGATAGTTGGTGGATAGCCATCCCGATAGGAATCTTGTGGGGTCTTATGATTTTTAATCTGGACCGATACATTGTTTCCAGTATGCGTAAGAACAGAAGCAAAAAGCAGGAAATGCTTACAGCACTCCCTCGAATAATTCTAGCCATCCTTGTTTCACTGGTTATTGCCAAGCCGCTTGAGCTTAAAATCTTTGAGAAGGAAATTCAATCTGAATTAACTCTAATGGAGCAAGAACTGTTTGCTGCGCAAGAGGCTGCTGTAGCGGCCCGGTTTACTGCCGATCAAGAGAAACTGAAAGCCGAGATTGCTCAATTGAAAAA
>JAEUUB010000112.1 GCA_016787745.1 Cyclobacteriaceae bacterium | reverse complement strand
GCGTGTAATGTTTACACGCTCCAGCATATCGGGTGGCGGCAACGTTGTGCCGGTTTTAAAATAATGCTTGATCTCATTGAAAACCCAGGGTGAACCAATGGCCGATCGCCCGATCATAATGCCATCTACCCCGTAGCGGTTTTTATATTCCAATGCTTTTTGTGGGCTATCAATATCTCCATTACCAAAAACAGGAATATGCATCCTTGGATTTTCTTTGATCTTTCCAATCAAAGTCCAATCTGCAGAACCTTTGTACATCTGCACGCGGGTTCGGCCATGTATGGTTAAAGCCTGAATGCCGATATCCTGAAGCCGCTCCGCAACCTCCACCACATTTTTGGTATTATCATCCCAACCTAACCGCGTTTTCACTGTTACCGGCAAATGGGTTGCCTTCACGATCTCGGCCGTCATCTGCACCATTTTGGGGATATCCTGCAACAAGGCTGCACCCGCCCCGCGGCAAGCAACCGCTTTAACAGGGCAACCATAGTTTATGTCAATCAAATCGGGATTAACCGCTGTAGCAATCTCGGCCGACTGCACCATGTTACCGATGTCGCCACCAAAAAGCTGAATGCCAATAGGTCGCTCGTATTCGAAAATGTCAAGCTTTTGTCGACTCTTAGCGGCATCCCGAATCAGGCCTTCTGATGAAATAAACTCGGTGTACATTAAATCGGCACCGCCTTCTTTGCAAACCGCGCGGAATGGCGGATCACTCACATCCTCCATAGGAGCAAGTAAAAGCGGAAATTCCCCAAGTTGTATGTTGCCTATGTGTACCAAATTTGATATTTAATCTAAATCTGCGTTGTTTGCGTGCACAAAATTAACGCTTTTGTTGAGATGTCTGAACTGACGGGGATTTCCAACCGACATCCTCTATTATCTGTAATTTTTATTTTGTTCACTATGGCTATTGGCTTCATCGTGATCGGACCCTTGCTGGGCTTCCTGATTGCACTGCCATTCTATGATGGAAGCCTCATTGAACTGACAGAAAAAATTTCGGATCCAATAAATAATCCTGAAATCAGGTTAGCCCTTGTGATAATACAAGGAAGTGCCACGTTATTCGGATTAATCCTGATTCCGGCTCTCTATTTACTTTCCATGGAAAGAGTAAATCCGGTTCAGTGGCTTACATCCAAAACAACTTCGTGGTTGATAATTCTTGTAACGACTGGCCTAGTTTTGTCATTTATGGCTACCAACTCGGTATTTATTGAGTGGAACGCAACTTTTGTATTCCCCGAATTTTTGAAAGATTTTGAACACTGGGCCCGCGAGCGCGAAGATCTTGCTGAAAAGCTTACCAAATTCTTTGTCACTTTCGATTCGGATGGCGAGTTTTTTTTGGGGGTATTTGTAATTGCTTTTTTACCGGCCATTGGCGAAGAGTTAGTGTTTCGCGGTATGCTGCAACCCGAACTATACCGAGCCACCGGAA
>JAEUUB010000832.1 GCA_016787745.1 Cyclobacteriaceae bacterium | reverse complement strand
TTGTTCATCATTCAAGGCTTCGTCCATGCTGTTGAGAAAACCTCCGACACGGGTAAGCGCACGATTGGCTGTTTCATGCTTGGCAATATTTACAGGATTTTTCTGCTCAATCGAAGACAACCCATTCCACCAGGTATCCACAGCAACCTGTTTATCGGCAACAGTCTGAAGTCCGTTGTCCACTTTTGTTTGAAGGCCACTGACATCAAAAAGTTCGGTCAGATCAATTGATCCGCTTGTTCCGCTATTAAGTTTTAAACGGAAACCACCAACCCAAAGGGCAATGTTACTCTCCGGTTTTTTAAGGTTAAAGGATTTACCAAAGCGAGGGCCAAAAATAAAGGCAAAGGCAGGTTTCTCCAGTTCCGCAATATCATTCCATGTAAAATTCATATCTAACGCCATCCATCCACCGCCTACACCTACCGTGGGGGTAAGTCCAAAGCCCATAGAAGTGGCTTCAAAGTTCGCCTTCGTGCTGAGTTCAATGACCTGCGTCCATTCGCCATCGGCTCCCGGAGCATACACCCCTGCGTCTATGGCTGTAGAAGGGTTCGATTTTGCAAGAATGCCGTATATGTTCAGAAAGGGAAAGAGCCAGATATCAGGCCTGAGATTAAGCCCGCTTACTTCAGAGGTTGCATTATCAAAACGAACTACCTCACTCAGGTCGTAAAGCGGGCCATTATTAAACCCAACCCGAAGGTTATCAATAATGAGATCGGATTTTTGCCAAAGATATTGTACGCTTAACCCGGCCGAATACGGAAGTTGGAACCCGGCCTTGGTTGCCTTGGCTCCCAAAATAGGGAGCGTGTACGGATATTCTGCACTCTTAAGACTATCAATGACCTCCGCATTTTTTTTGCCTACCACCTTATCAGAATATACCTGAGCCTTCAGAGTGAAGGATGCTGCCAAAAATATTACTAATGATAAATGTTTCATAGGATAATGGAAAACTAAGTCAAGGTATAGAAATATCAATGGATTTTAAACAACCCTACACTCACTTTTTATCGACTACCAAACGGGCATCGCGGTTAGCAATTTCCCAGGCCAGATGAAAAACAGTCTTCGCCCGAAGGGCCAGCAAATCAAACTCGATTTTATCAACTTCATCGGTAGGTTTATGATAATCTTCATGAATGCCATCAAAG